>JALYTM010000142.1 GCA_030854305.1 Candidatus Dormiibacterota bacterium | reverse complement strand
GCATACAAGCGCGCGCGCAACCTGCCGGCGGCCACCGCCCCGGTGCGCGGGCGCGTGGGTTTCCTCGTCTGCTGCTACCAGAACCTGGCCGCGCCCGCCGCCACCGAAGCGACCATGCGCGCGCTGCTGGCCAACGGGTACGAAGTCGAGGTTCCCCAGCTGGGGTGCAGCGGGCTGCCGGCCAAGTCCATGGGCGACGGCGACGCGATGGTTGACATGGCGGCTGCCAACGTGGCGGTGCTGCGCGAGCTGAAGGTCGACTTTTTGGTCGGCGACGTTGCCTCGTGCACGGCTCAGTACCGCCGCTACGACGACGTCCTTGCCGGCGACGCAAACCTCGCCACGGATGGGGCGCGCGTGGCCCGGCGGACCCTGCTGGCCAGCGAGCTGCTCGACGACGCCGGCCAGCGCGCCACCCTCGGCCCACTGCTCTGGACGGTGGCCGTCGATGAGCCGTGCTCGCTGCCGCTGGACGGCCCCGCACGCAGCGCGGCCCACCGCCTGCTGGCGCAGGTGCCCAAGCTGCGCGTGGTGCCGCTCGACGAGGCGGCGATGTGCTGCGGGGGGCCGGGCATGTACTTCCACGACCAGGCCGAGCGCAGCGAAGCCATCCTGCGGCGGAAGTTCGAGAACGTGCGCGCCAGCGGCGCCGACGTGCTGATCACCGAGAACGTGTCCTGCCTGCTGCAGCTGCGCAAAGGTGCGGAGCGCTACGCCCCGGGCGTGCGCGTCATGCACCTGTTCGAGCTGCTGCGCGAAGCAATGGAGAGCGCTGAGCGGCGAGCCGCCGTCATTCCCGAGTAGCCGCCGGCACCTCCGAGGCATCTGCTGCTCCATCTTCGGCAGGCGCCGGCGCAGGGGGCTGGCCAAAGCGCACGCGCAGCACCTTCTTGTCGAACTTGCCCACGCTGGTCCGCGGAACCTGGTCGATCACCTCGACGCGGTCGGGAAGCTGCCAGTGCGCCCAGCCGAGCGACTCGAGGTGGGCGTGGACGGTCTCCAGTGTCACCGTGGCGCCGGGCTGCGGAACCACGGCCGCCAGCGGCCGCTCCTGCCAGCGGGGATCGGGGATGGCGATCACCGCAGCCTCCAGCACCGTCGGCATGGCCATGATGTGCGCCTCCATGTCGACCGAGGAGATCCACTCGCCGCCGGACTTGATCAGGTCCTTGCTGCGGTCTGCGATGACGAAGTAGCCGTGGGGCGAGGCCACGGCGACATCGCCGGTGCGGAACCACCCGCCGCGGAACTTGTCGGGCTCCTCGTTCTTGACATAGCTGTCGGCAACCCACGGTCCGCGGACGTAGAGGTCGCCCATGGTTTCGCCGTCGGCCGGCGCTTCGACACCGTCGTCGATGCGCACCGAGATGTCGATGCCGGGAACCGGGAGACCAGCCTGCGACCGGGCGAGGTCGATCACCTCGGACTCGGGCAGCCCGCGGTGGGCGTGACGCGGCCACGCCAGCGAAGCGATCGGTGACGTCTCGGTCATGCCCCACGCCTGGATCACCGGGAGGTCGAAGTCGCGCAGGTAGCGTTCGATCAGCGCGCGAGGCGGCTGGGCGCCACCGCAGACGAGGTGGCGCAGGAGCTCGGGTCGCCGCGGCAGTGCCGCCAGGGCGTCCACCATGCCGAGCCAGATGGTGGGCACGCCGGCGGCGACGGTAACCGCCTCGTCGTCGATGAGCTTCGCGACCGCCGCGGGGTCGAGCGGTCCGGCCGCGAAGACCTGCTTGGCGCCGACGGCGAGTGCCGCCTGCGGCATTCCCCACGCCATGGCGTGGAACATCGGAACCAACGGCAGCGTGCAGTCGGAGGGGCCGATGCTCATTCCCGCAGCCGACGTGACCGCGAGGCTGTGCAGGAACGTCGATCGGTGCGTGTACACGACCCCTTTGGGGCGGCCGGTAGTTCCCGACGTGTAGCACAGACCGAGCGGGGTGGTCTCGGCGATGTCGCGCGGCTCGTACGAATCGGGCTGCGCGGCCAGCAGGGTTTCATAGCCGATCACGTCGGGCAGGCTGGTCGGCGGCACCGTCTGGTCGAGCACGACGACGTGCCGCACACTGCCCATTCCCCCCGCGTCACGCACCTGCTCGAGCAGCGGCAGCATGTCGGGGTCGGCGAGGATGCAGAGGTCGCCGGCGTCGTCGATGATGTAGCCGAGCTCGACCGGCGAGAGGCGCAGGTTGAGCGTGTGCAGCAGCCGGCCGGTGCACGGGATCCCGAAGTACGCCTCGAGGTGGCGATGGTGGTTCCACGCCAGCGTCGCCACGGTGGCGCCGGCGGGCAGGCCGAGGCTGTCCAGCGCGTGCATCAGCTGCTGGGTGCGACGGGCGTACCGGTCATACGTGTGCCGGGCCACCGCCCCGTTCGCGAACCGGCTGACGATCTCCACTTCGCCGTGGTGCTTCTGCGTGTGCGCGAACAGCAGCCAGCTGTTGAGCTGGGTGTCCATCATGGTCATGGGTGCTCACTCATTCGAGGAATGCCGCCACTGCGCGGGTGGTGTCCGAGTGCAGGCCGACGGTGTAGTGCTGCGCATCGACCTCCACCGCGCGTGAGCCGTGGACCTCGGCGAGGAAGCGCTCGGTGTCCGCCTCGTTGAGGATGTAGCCGAGGCCGGGGACCACCGGTTGCCGGGCGCGGACGACCAGCGCGGGCATGGTGACCGCGGGCCACAGCGCATACGGGTCCTGGCCCCTGCGATAGGTCTCGTCCTCCCACGACGCCGGGGCGTGGGTCCGCGGTGTGACCCCGCCGTCGACGTCCATCAGCTCGTACTCGAACATCCGCTGCCAGTTCTCCCACGGCTCGTAGATACCCGTAGACCTCGCCAGGCGCATGAACTCCTCGCGCGCCGGGTACACGGTGTCGAGCCGCTCGAGGCCGGCGTACACCGGGGCGACGCTGGTCTGGTCGGGCAGCCCTCCCCCGTCGATCAGCACCAGCCGGCGCACCCGTCCCGGTGCCAGCGCGCAGACCTGCAGTGCCACCCACGTCCCCATCGACCACCCCACGAGGTCGAAGGTGGATGCTCCCAGCGCGTCGGCCATCTCGAGCACGTCCCGTGCGTGGGCCACCCACCCGTACGTGCCCGGCGGGGTGACCTCGCTGTGACCACGGCCCCGGGGGTCGAACGCGAGGCAACGATGGCGGCTGTGGTCGAGGCCGGCGAAGATGGCGTCGAAGCTGTGCAGGTTGGCGCTGAGCCCGGGGATGCCGATCACCAGCGGCGCCGTCACCGCGCCCGACAGCTCCGCGGCCACGCGCCCGGAGCTGAGCTGGAATTGGTGGGAGATGTCCTGCTCGGCAGGGGTCGACGGGCTGGGCGTGGCCATGTGTCCCCTCACTGGGAGTGCGGGCTGCGGGGTGAATCATGGGGCGCCCGATCGCGGTCGTGCCAGCAACCGCCTCCCGGCGGCCTGTCAGCCGAGCGCGGCGAGTGCCTCCTCCGCGGTCATCAGCATGCAGGTGAACGAGGGCACGTCGCGCACGGTGTGTGTGGAGGCCTCACTCTCGCGCATCTCCTGGACGAGGTCGAGAAAGTCGGCAACCGAGTCGCTCTCGAAGGCGACCACGAACTCCTGGTCGTCGAGCCCGAATGAGTACGTGGTGTTGATTTTCACCCCCGGGTACTTGTGCCCCATGGCGATGTGCTCCGACATCTGCCGCTGGCGTTCCTCGCGCCCGAGGCGGTACCACGCGCGCGTCTTCACGAACGGGTACACGAAGAGGTAGCGCCGGTTGGTCGGTGACAGCACCAGCCGGTTGCTTCTCCCCTCCTGGTTGGGGTGCACGTGCTTGTCGACGTACATGCTCTGCTTGGTCATGGCGAAGTAGCTGTACGGGGACTGGAGGAACGCGCCCATGGCGGTGCGGTTGAGGCGCGAGGAGAACTCGTGCATGTCCTCCACCCTGTCGCTGATCAGCCACACCATGAGGTCGGCGTCGCCCCGTGTGCCCACCAGGCTGTAGGTGCGCACCAGCACATTGTCGCGGGCACCGATCTCGTCGATCAGCGCGGTCACCTCGGCACGGTCGGATGCGCGCTGGCCGGCGCTGCGTTGCCGCCACTCGGGGCGGACCGCGTAGAAGGCGAAGCGGATGTGCTGACGGGCTGTGGACGGGGGCGCGGTGGCGTCTCGGACGGCCAGCGGCGCGGCGAGCTCGGTCATCGCTCCACTGTACTCGCCGGGGCGTCGCGGCAGCCCCGGCGGCCGTGTCTCAGGAGGCGGGGCTCGCGCCCCGCGGCGCCAGTGCGGCGAGGGCCTGCTTGCGCAGCAGCCGCTGCTCCCGGCGGATCCTGGCCTGTGCCTGGCGCCGCTGCTCATCCTCGGTCTCCGCCCGCACCGGCGGCACTGGGGTGGGCCGCCCGTCGACGTCGAGCGCCACGAACACCAGGTGGGCGCTGGCGACGTAACGCCACTCACCGGTGGCGATGTTCTCCACGTCGACGCGCACGCCCACCTCCATGGAGGTGCGATGGGCGTCATTGACCATCGCCCGCACGGTGACCAGGTCGCCGATGAACACTGGCGCGTGAAAGCTCATGTCGTCCATCGACGCGGTGACCACCCGCCGCCGCGCATGCCGCATCGCGGCGACACCGGCGGCGCCATCGACGAGCCGCATGATGGTGCCGCCGTGGACGTTGCCGTCGTTGTTGGCGTGGGAGATCTCCATCGCCACGCACATCTCCGTCCGGGACGCCGAGGAGGAGCGCGGCGACATGTCGAGCGGCAGCGAGTACTGGCGATCGCGCTCGGCCCGGAGCCGCTTCCAGGGGTCGCTCACCGCAGCACCTCGAGCGCCGCTCGCACCAGCGTGCCCACCCCGATCGGCAGGCATCGCTCGTCGATGTCGAAGTCGGCACTGTGGTGCGGCGCCGTCGGGTGGACCGCGAGATCCCCGGCACCCACCAGGAAGTAACAGCCGCTGCCCACGTCGTCGATGAGACAGGCCACGTCGTCGCCGACGGTGATCGGCTGCGGGGTCACCACGTTCTCCTCGCCGACGGTCGCTCGCGCGGCCCGCCGCACCACCTCCACGGAAACGGCGTCGCTGATCACCGGTGGGCAGCCGTTGAGCCGCTCGAACACCGCGGTGGCGCCCGACGCGCCGGCCACCGCCGCGGCC
>JALYTM010000003.1 GCA_030854305.1 Candidatus Dormiibacterota bacterium | reverse complement strand
GGTCGTCCGGTTGCCCCAGGCGTCACTGGTGAGATTGTGATTCGCCAGCCACTGCCGCCGGGAACACTCACAACTCTCTACAACGCCGACCAGCGATACGTGTCGGCGTACTTCGACGGCCACCCGGAGTACTACGTCACGGGCGACGGCGGCTACATCGACGACGACGGCTACCTGTGGGTGATGGGCCGCGTCGACGATGTGATCAACGTCGCCGGTCACAGGCTTTCCACCGGATCGATGGAGGAGGTGCTCGCGCAGCACCCGGCGGTCGCGGAATGCGCTGTCATCGGTATGGTCGACCCACTGAAGGGTCAGGTGCCCGTCGGGCTCGTGGTCCTCAAGAAGGGAGTCGAGATCGACCCGTTGGACCTCCAGAACGAGCTCAGGGCGGCGATGCGAGCGGGCATCGGCCCGGTGGCGGCGTTCCGCGACGTTTACGTGGTCGAGCGTCTGCCCAAGACGCGGTCCGGAAAGATTCTCCGCGCCACCATGCGGGCGATCGCTGATGGGCGCGGCTACAGCGCGCCCACCACCATTGAGGACATCACAGTCCTCGACGACATCGCGCTGGTGATCGCCCCGCAGTCGAACACTCTGGGTTGAACCGCAAGCCGGCCGCATGAGCACGACACCGAGCGGCGTGCTGCCTTCGGGCGAACAGATCGACATCCAGCACGACGGCCACCACGCTGTGATCGCCGAGGTCTCCGGCGGCCTGCGCGCCTACGAGGTCGACGGGCACTCCCTCGTTGACGGGTACGCGGCCGACGACATGTGCACTGGGGCGCGCGGTCAACTTCTCGTCCCTTGGCCCAACCGGCTTCGCGACGGTCGGTACCGCTTCGACGGTGAAACGCATCACGTGCCGCTGTCCGAGCCCGAGCGGCAGAACGCCATCCACGGCTTCCTGCGCTGGGAAAGCTGGCAGGTCGCTCGCAGGGCTACTGACCGCGTGGTGATGGAGCACATCCTGCACCCGCGCGCCGGCTACCCCTTTGCGCTGCACGTGGCGGCGGAGTACCGCCTCGATGCCGGCGGCCTGGTCTGCACCACCAGCGCGACCAACGTCGGCACCCGGCCGTGTCCATACGGCTTCGGCGCCCACCCGTACCTCTGTGCTGATGCCGACACAGTCGACGAGTGTGAGCTTGAGGCACCCGGAAGTTGCTACCTCACCGCCGACGAGCGCGGCATCCCCACCGGCGCTTCCGACGTCGCTGGAACCGCATACGACTTTCGCTCGCGCCGGCCGATTGGCGAGGCAGTGATTGACACGGCGTTCAGCGACCTCAAACGCGACCCGGACGGTCGCGCATGGGTTCGCCTCTGGCCCTGCGGTGAAGCGCAAGGCGTTGGACTGTGGATGGATGAGCGATTCCCGTACTACATGCTCTTCACCGGCGACGCCCTGCCCGAGCGCGAGCGCCGACGACGGTCCATCGCCGTGGAGCCGATGACATGCGCGCCCAACGCGTTTGCCTCCGGCGACGGTCTGATCACGCTGGCGCCGGGTCAAAGCACGGTCGCCAGCTGGGGGATCGCTCCCCTGGGCAAACTGGCGCCGCCGCCGCATTCGGCATAGCGGACTGACACCGGGGGTCGGGACTCAACCCGAGAATCGATCATCAGGCCTGCGAGCGGAGTGCTCCGGCCAGCTTCGATAGTTGCCGGACATTGCCGCCACGAGGACGAGAGCCAAGCGTCACCAGCGGCGGGCGGTGACGGGGGACCCCGGTCCGGAAGCGGCGTCTTGACAGGCAGCCCAGCGGCTGCGTAATATTAGGCAGCCGGCTGGCTGCGTATGCGAGCCGGGGTTGATCCCCAACGATCACGGGCTGGAGGAAGACGACATGGCCGACATCAGGCACCGCGTGGGCATTCGCGCACCACAGGAACGCATCTACGAGGTCTTGACTACGACGGATGGCCTCGCCGGCTGGTGGACCAGCACAGTCGATGGCGACCCGACCCTGGGCGGGAGGCTGCGCTTCTTTTTCGGCGGTCCCGACCCCGCCGCGGTGATGGAGGTGGTCGAAGCGACGCCGAACAGCCGTGTGGTCTGGCGCTGCGTGGAGGGTCCCGACGAGTGGGAGGGCACCACGCTCACCTTCGCGCTCAGCCAGGCGGGGGCAGAGATCGGGGTGCTCTTCACCCAGGCCGGCTGGCGTGAGCCCGTCGAGTTCATGCACCACTGCAGCACCAAGTGGGCGGTCTACCTGACCGGCATGAAGACGTGGCTCGAGGGAGGCGTGCGGACCGCCTTCCCCGACGACATGGCGATCAGCAGCTGGGGTTGAGATCCTGTCGAGATGCCGATGGACGACATGGATGCGGGCTTCAGAGCTTTGGCAGATCCGAGCCGGCGCCGACTGCTGGACAGCCTGAACGCTCGGGGCGGGCAGAACCTGAGCGAGCTGTGCGCCGGGCTGGACATGGCCCGGCAGTCAGTCAGCAAGCACCTGGCCGTGCTGGAGGCAGCCAATCTCGTGGCCACGGTTCGGCGTGGCCGCGAGAAGCTGCACTACCTCAACGCCGCGCCGATCAACGACATCGCCGAGCGCTGGATCAACAACTACCACCAGGGGCGGGTGAACGTCCTTGCCGACCTGAAGAGAGCGTTGGAGGACACTGCGATCGACAAGCCCGACTTCGTCTACACGACCTACATTCGCACCACGCCGGAGGTTCTCTGGCAGGCGTTGACCCAGCCGGAGTTCACGCAGCGGTGGTGGGGAACGACCACCATCGAGTCGGATTGGCGAGTGGGGTCGAGGATGACCTGGGCGCGGGACGGTGTGACGGTCGCCGACCCGGGGCAGGTGGTTCTCGAATCCGATCCCTACCGGCGGCTGGCGTACAGGTGGCAGGCGATGACGCCGGAATTCGCCGCGGTTGTCGGGATCAGAAAGGAGCTGGGCGCGGCGATGGCGAAGGAGCGTCTGTCGACGGTGGCCTTCGACCTCGAGAAGCAGGGCGACATGGTGAAGCTGACCGTGGCGCACGGGGACTTCGACCCCGGGAGCGTCGTGCTGGGCAGCGTCACCAATGGGTGGCCGCGGGTGCTGTCCGACCTCAAGACGCTGCTCGAAACGGGTGAGTCGCTTTCGTCCCATCCCTGACCGGCTCGGTCAGGCGGTGGTGCCCCTGTGCCCCTTCGCGCGTCTCTGGTTGCGGGAACGACCTGATGTGGCGAAGACGATCACGATCGACTGGTCGACGCCGGAACCGCACTGAGCGGCCCACGTCAGCTCTGCCCGGCCCTAGCCGTGGTGATTCACAGTGTACGGCGCTCAGCGACTGCTTCCACCGCGGCTGTCCGGGCGTCCAATGAATTGCCGACCCGACATCGGGATCAGGCGAGGTCGAACCGGTCGAGGTTCATGACCTTGTCCCATGCGGCCACGAAGTCACGCACGAACACGTCCCTCGCGGCGTCGGACGCGTAGACCTCCGAAAGGGCTCTCAACTCTGAGTTGGACCCGAACACGAGATCGACCGCGGTGGCCGTCCACTTGACCGCCCCGGTGGCGCGATCCGAGCCCGCGTACTTGTTCTCAGTCGATGCCGACTTCTTCCACTCCGTGCTCATGTCGAGCAGGTTCACGAAGAAGTCGTTGGTCAGGGTTTCGGGCCGGTTGGTGAAGACACCCTGTTGTGATTGCCCGAGGTTGGCGTTCAACGCTCGCATGCCGCCGATCAACACAGTCATCTCGGGAGCGGTCAGGGTCAGCAGGTTGGCTCGGTCGAGCAGGAGGGTCTCCGCCGGCAGTGTCTCGCCCGCGCGGATGTGGTTGCGGAACCCGTCTGCGGTCGGCTCGAGGACTGCGAACGACTCCACGTCGGTCTGTTCCTGCGAGGCGTCGGTCCGACCCGGCGCAAAGGGGACGGTGATGTGGTGGCCCGCCGACCCGGCCGCCTGCTCGATGGCCGCGACGCCGCCGAGCACGATCAGATCAGCGAGCGAGATCTTGGTCTCATCGGACTGCGAGTTGAAGTCCTGCTGGATCTGTTCGAGCACCGGCAGCACCGTGGCTAGTTCGGCCGGGTCGTTGACCGCCCAGTCCTTCTCCGGCGCAAGGCGAATCCGCGCCCCGTTCGCCCCGCCACGCTTGTCAGTGCCCCGGAAGCTCGCCGCCGACGCCCAGGCGGTGGAGACCAGCTGTGGGATGGACAGCCCCGATGCGAGGATCTTTCCCTTGAGCGCAGCGACATCCCCGTCCGTGACCAGGTCGTGGTCGACCTCGGGGACGGGGTCCTGCCACAGCTGCGGCTCCGGAACCCAGGGGCCGAGGTACCGGGACAGAGGGCCCATGTCGCGGTGCAGCAGCTTGAACCACGCCTTGGCGAAGGCGTCCGCGAGCTGCTCCGGGTGCTCGTGGAAGCGCTTCGCGATCGGCGCGTAGATCGGATCGACCTTCAGGGCCAGGTCCGTCGTCAGCATCATCGGGGCGTGCCTCTTCGACGGATCGTGAGCGTCGGGCACGGTGGCCTGGGCGGATGGATCATTGGGAGTCCACTGCTTCGCACCGGCGGGACTGGTCGTCAGCTCCCAGTCGTAGTTGAAAAGGTTGTCGAGGTAGCCGTTGTCCCAGGTCGTGGGCGCGTGGGTCCATGCGCCTTCGAGCCCACTCGTGAGGGCGTCCACGCCCGTGCCGCTGCCGAAGCTGTTCGTCCATCCCAGGCCCTGCGCCTCCACGGGGCACGCCTCGGGCTCCGGACCGATGTACTGTGGATCGACGGCGCCGTGGCATTTGCCGAACGTGTGGCCGCCGACGATGAGCGCAAGCGTCTCCTCGTCATCCATCGCCATGCGACGGAAGGTCTCTCGAATGTCCCTGGCTGCAGCCAACGGATCGGGGTTTCCGTTCGGTCCCTCCGGGTTGACGTAGATGAGGCCCATCTGCACCGCACCGAGCGAGTTGCCGAGGTCCCTGTCTCCGCTGTAGCGCTCGTCTCCGAGCCACGTGTCCTCGGGTCCCCAGATGATCTCCTCGGGCTCCCAGATGTCCTCCCGTCCGAAGCCGAAGCCGAACGTTGTGAACCCCATCGATTCCAGGGCACAGTTGCCGGTGAAGATCAGCAGGTCGGCCCAAGACAGCTTCGGCCCGTACTTCTGCTTGACCGGCCAGAGCAGGCGCCGCGCCTTGTCGAGGCTCGCATTGTCGGGCCAACTGTCGAGGGGGGCGAAACGTTGCGCGCCGCTGCCACCACCGCCCCGCCCATCGGCGATGCGGTACGTGCCTGCGGCATGCCAGCTCATGCGGATGAAGAGCGGCCCGTAGTGGCCGTAGTCGGCCGGCCACCAGTCCTGCGATGTCGTCATCACTTCGAGTACGTCACGCTTGAGCGCGTCGAGATCGAGCGCCTGGAACTCCTCGGCGTAGCTGTAGTCGACGCCCCATGGGCTTCGCCGGGGGGAATGCTGATCGAGAACCTGCAGGTTCAGCTGATTCGGCCACCAGTCCTGGTTGGTCATGGGCCGGGTGCGCTTGGGAGTCGGGGAAGGGATCGCTGGGTTCTCGCTGTCGCTGGCGTGGTCAGACACGTTGGTCCACCTCCCGTCTCGCTGTTTTGCTCACACAACTGGTTGATCTAGACATTGGCTACTCTGCGATGCGCCGCCGCCTTGCTGTGCCGCGGTCGACCGCTCCGCGGCTTGTGGTCACCAGCCGGCGTGGCCGTGGTCGCAGGGGCACACTCGGGACATCGTCCCCAGTAGATCACCTCGGCTTCGCCGATGGCGTAGCCCCGGTCATCGGCAGGCACCAGGCAGGGGGTATAACCGACCGCGCAGTCGACATCGCCGATGGCGCCGCACGACCGACACACAACGTGGTGGTGGTTGTCCCCGACGCGCGACTCGTAGCGCGCAACGGAGGCCATCGGCTGGATACGCCGCACCAGGCCCGCAGCCGTCAGCGCCCGCAGCACGTCATACACGGCCTGCCCCGACACCGTGCCGAGATCTTCACGCACGACACCGAGAATAAAGTCCGTGTCGGCGTGCGGGTGATCGTACACCGCCCGCAGAACCGCCAGCCGAGGGCCGGTCACACGCAGGGACGCCCCCCGCAGGATGCTTTCGAAGTCAGAGGCCGTGGACACCCGGGGAAGTGTCGCTCACTTTCTGGAATCAGTCAAGAAACTGGTCTTCGGGCTGCGACAGTCGGCTGCGGGTTGACATCGCGGCATGTCGCGATATATCGTGAGCGTACGCCAACCACCACGAGGAACCTGACATGCGACCTGATCAAGCCACCTGGCCCGAAGCCGGGTTCGCCGACTTTCATATCGACACGCACCACCTGCGCCACTTCCTGAGGGCTGCGGGGACGCACCACCGCGGCCGAGGACGCGGCGACCAGCGGAGTTGGGATGGGCCGCGCGGGTTCGTACCCGGCGGTGGGTTTCCCGGCGGGCGCGGCTTCCCGTGGGGTGGAGGCCACCGAGCCGGCCGGGGCGACATCCGCGCCGCGATCCTCGCACTCCTGAGCGAGGAGCCGATGCACGGCTACCAGGTCATCCAGGAGCTGGAGCGTCGCACCGGCGGCCGCTGGCGTCCGAGCCCGGGCTCCGTGTACCCGACCCTCCAGCAGCTCGAGGACGAAGGTTTGGTCCGCGCCGTCGAGCCCGAGGCCGGGCGGCGGGCGTTCGAGTTGACGGACGCCGGCCGGGAGGAGGCGTCGGCGTCCACCGGGCCGCCCCCGTGGGAGGAAGTTGCCGGTGGCGACAACGACGGCAGCTCGACTTGGGAGCTGTTTCGACAGGTTGGGGGCGCCACCTGGCAGGTCACCCGTGCGGGCAGCCCCAAGCAGGTGACCCAGGCGGCGGAGATACTTCGCGACGCGCGCAGGCGCCTCTACCAGTTGCTCGCCGAGGACAGCGAATAGACTTCGCTCGACAGCCCGTCGATGTCGAGGGTGCGGAGGCGGCCGCAACCATCGAAACGGCGGCGCCGTGCGGGGCGCGATGATGGTCAGATGTGCGTTGCCGGTTTCAGTCGAGCGGCACCGGCGGCGCCGTCCCGCCGGAGCCGCCGGTGACCTCGCGCTCGAGCCCGCCCACCGTCGCCGTCCCCGAGTTCGACAAGCGCCCCAGCCCGCACCAGCTGGCCTTGGTCGCCGTCGCCGGAGCGGTGGCGCAGCTGGTGCGCTACGCCCCTGCGATCCTGCGCGGCGGCGACGACGAGGCCGTGCACAAGTTCCGCGTGGCCACCCGACGGCTTCGCTCCGACCTCGGCACTTTCGCGGATGTCATCGACGATCCGCACACACTGTGGCTGCGTGACGAGCTGCGCTGGCTCGGCGCTGACGTGGGCAGGTTGCGAGACATCCAGGTGCTCGCTGCCACCCTGCACCGCGCCGTCGAGGACCTGGCGGCCGGTGACGTGGCTCGCTCGCGAGCGCTGTTCGCGCGCCTCGACCGGCAAGGGCGCGACGCGCGACAGGGGGTCCTGGCCGCCCTGCGCAGCGCGCGGTACCGGCGGTTGCTCGATGCCCTGGTGCAGTCGACCGACTCGCTCCGGGAGCAGTCCGATCTCGCGGTTGAACGACACAGAAAGCAGGAGCTGACAGCAATGCGCAGGTTGGAGCGCAAACGCTGGCGTCGCCTCGCCGCCGCCGTCGACGTGCTGGGCGAGAAGCCGTCGGATGCTGCTCTGCACGCGGTCAGGATCAAGGCCAAGCGGTCTCGCTACGCCGCCGAGGCGGTGTCGCCCCTCGCGGGGAAGCAGTTGGCACGGTTCGCGGCTGCGGTCAGCGACCTGCAGACGGTGCTCGGCGACCACCAGGACACGGTGGTGGCGGAGGCGTGGCTGAGAGAAGCCGCCGGCGCGGTCCCGGCCGGCAGCCTGGTGGCCGGTGAGCTCATCGCTCGCGAGCGCGCTGAGAGAGCGCGCCTGCGCACGGAGTGGCCGGCGGTGTGGAGGCGAGTTGTCGCCGCCAGGAAGCGCGCCACGCTCTGACCGGACCGCTGAAGCCGGTGCCGGCTTGATGCTGGCTAACGGCGTAAGCCAGAATGAAGGCTAACAGCGCTAGCCAACAGCGAGTGACGTTCGACGGCAAGGAGGGAGCCATGAGCGAGACCGCCCATTTCCGAGAGCCGGGCCAGATCACGCGCCGGGTGATGAACCCGTTCGTCGTCGGCTTGATGCGCCTGGGGATCAGCGTGTGGGGCAGCCGGATCCTGGAGGTCCGCGGCCGCAAGAGCGGGGCGCCGCGACGGACGCCGGTCAACCTTCTGGAGGTGGATGGTCGTCGTTACCTGGTCTCCCCGCGAGGCGAGGGTCAGTGGGTTCGCAACGTGCGTGCCGATGGCGGTCGCCTTGCACTGCTGCTCGGACGTCGCCGCCAGGAGCTGGTGGGGCACGAACTGTCCAACGCCGAGAAGACAACAATCCTTCGCGCGTACCTGCGCAGATGGAAGATGGAAGTGGGGATGTTCTTCGACGGCGTCACCGCCGACTCCGATGAGAAGGACATCCAGCGCATCGCCGGCGACCACCCTGTCTTCCTCCTCACGGAGCCCCCGAACTGACATGAGCAGGAGCGGCAGGGGCGCCGGCACGCCACGCCCGCGTGCGAGCACGTCGGCCGTCAGCGGGGCGGCGCGCTCGTCGGAGGTCGAGCTGTTCCCCAGCGAGCTGCGGCGTCCCGACCCTCCACCGGCGCGTTCTCCGCGCGTGGCCGAGACGGTGGGGGTGGCTCGTCGCATCCTCGAGGCCGAGGGTGCGGCGGCGCTCACGATGCGGCGGCTGGCCGACGAGATGGGCATCCAGGCGCCCTCGCTGTACAAGCATTTCGCGTGCAAGGGACACCTCGAGTCGGCGCTGGTCGAGGATGCGCTGTTCGACATCGGCGACGCGACCCATCGCGTCCTGCACGAGCGCAGCCGCGAGGGAGCACTGCTCAGCTTGGTCAGCACCTATCGAGCGCACTGCCGGTCGTACCCAAACCTCTATCGACTGGCGACGGGGGGCCCCCTGCTGCGGGACAGCCTGCCGGAGGGCTTGGAGGAGTGGGCCGGCAACCCGTGGTTCGTGGTCACCGGTGACGCCTCGCTGGCGCAGGCGCTGTGGTCCTTCGCGCACGGCATGCTGATCCTCGAGCTCGACGACCGCCATCCGCCGCGCTCCGACCTCGATGCCACCTGGCGAGCCGGAGCCACCGCGTTCGCGCGGATGGCGCACACCAGGTAGCGCCGGCAACGCGGGTCGCGCTTCCCGTCGCGAGTGGAGTCGTGTCCGACCCGCCTCAGGTGGTGATGTGGATGTTCACCCCGACAAGGATCAACGGCCAGAGCAGCACCGCGAGGATGGCGGTGAGGATGGCACCGAGTGAACTCAGACTGTCGAAGTAGTGGTGGCTTCCGGCCACGATGGCACCGACGATCAGCCAGACGACGAAGACGAGCGGAACCGACCTTCTCCTCTGCATGCGCCACCTCCGGTTGCTTTCTGCTCCGACCCTTTGGCCGAGCATACCGAGGGTGTCCCGGACAGCGCCACCGCGAGGGCAAGGTTGGTTCCGGAGACGGCATAAAAGGGCGCCCTCAGCCACTACGCGCCCACAGCGATCAGATGTGGGCCGCGCTGTGCCGCCGCGGCTGCGGAAGCACGAGGGTGCGACGGCGCTGAGTGAACACAAGCGCGCCGGCACCGAGGGCCAGAGCAAGTAGTCCTGGGACCATCATGAACCAGAACATCGCGATCATCGAACCAGGCGACCACGGGATCGAGGCGCTCTGGTTGAAGTTGTCGACGTTGCCCTCGATCAGGCCGGTGGCACCGTCCATCCGCTGCACGATCTGGGGCAGTTGAGCGACGCCGGTCGCGACTGCGGGGAAGTTCTTGGTGATCATCCCGGTGAGCTCAACGGGGGTGACGTGCAGTGCGGTGGCGAGACCGGGCAGCGCCTGCTGGGTGAACTGCGTGGACATGGCCTTCACGGTGTCCGTGTAGGCACGAGCCTGCTGCACATTCTGCGTGGCGAAGATCGGCTTGAAAGCGGAGGTCATGGCGTCAGCAGCGGTTGCCTTGCCGTACATCGACACGGACAGGAGTCCGCCCACGACGACCAGGCCAATCGCGCTTCCTGCCGCCAGCATCTTGCGAGTGGAGCGCGGCCGGAGCAGACCGACGCTACCGACCAGGAGCAGCAGCAAGCCGGGAATGACGAACAGGACCGACATCTTGGTGGGTCCCATGTAACCGGTGGGGATCTGATCGGCCTGCTGGAAGTTTGCCTGCTGAGCCTGCATTGTCGTTTGGAGGTTGCCGAAGAACGGGAGGATCGTCCCGAACTCGGTCATGCCCTTTCCCACTGCGGGGAAGTTGGTGCCCAAGTAGGCTGAGAGTTGCTGAGGCGTCATGTGCATCTGCGCAGCCAACCCGGGGATCATGCCGGTGTTCAGCTGCTGCGCCATCGCCGCCATCGTCTGCTGGTCGGCCTGTCCCTGGGCCAGCGCTGCGTCCGACATCACCGGTCGGAAGGCGGTCATCATGTTGGCCGTCGCCGCAGACTTGCCGGGCAGCCCGGTGGCCATCGGCAGGACGATGAGGAAGGCGCCGATCACGGCCAGCGCTGCGAGGACCGCACGGGCGAGCCGCCCCTGGTTGGCCCTGGAACTGTCGTCACTCATCGCGAACCCTCCTGCCGTGTTCCCGTGGTGTCGACCGGATAACCGGTCAATGGCACGTCCCGTGTGGCGCGACCTGGGAGCGCGACGGCGTCACTTGTCGATTAGCGAGGTCATCGCGGTCACCTCGTCACTTCACCGACTGTGCGGCATGTTTGTTGCTGTGGGCAGGGGCAAAGGTCCCGTGGTCACTCGCCGGAGGTCACCGGCTGTCCGAGCGGCACGCGCCACCGCCAGAAGGGGCATGATGCCGGTGACATGACTTCCGCGACTGCCCGCCCATACCGCGTTGCCGACGACGGCAGCCTCGAGACAACCTTGCGCGGCGCGGCCGTGCTGGCGGACGCGGTGCTCAGCAAGGGCTCGGCGTTCAGCGCCGAGGAGCGCAGCGCACTGGGGCTGACCGGGCTGTTGCCGCCGGCGATCACCACGCTCGATGAGCAGATCCGGCGCGTCTTCGCTCGGTACCACACCGAACCCGACGACCTGGCCAAGCACGCGTACCTGAGGGCTCTCCACGACCGCAACGAGGTGCTCTTCTACGCGGTGCTCTCACAGCACCTGCGCGAGATGCTGCCGATCATCTACACACCCACCGTCGGTGACGCGATCGCCCATTACAGTCATCGATTCCAGCGGCCGCGCGGCGTGTACCTGTCGATTGAGAAGCCTGCCGACATCGCGCTGGCGTTCGAGAACTTCGGCGCGGCGCCCGACGACATCGACCTTATCGTGGCCACCGATGCGGAGGCCATCCTCGGCATCGGTGACTGGGGTGTCGGAGGCATCGACATCTGCGTCGGCAAGCTCTCGGTGTATACGGCTGCGGCGGGAATCAGCCCGCTTCGCGTCGTTCCGGTCATGCTCGACGTCGGCACCGACCGCAAGAGCCTGCTGGATGACCCGTCCTACCTCGGCTATCGTCATGGGCGCGTCCGCGGCGACGAGTACGACGCTTTCATCGAGGAGTACGTCAAGGTCGCCGGCAGCGCGTTTCCGCACGCGATCCTGCACTGGGAGGACTTCGGTCCCAGCAACGCGCGGCGCATCCTCACCAAGTACCGGGACAGGGTCTGCACCTTCAACGACGACATCCAGGGTACCGGCGCCACGGCCCTGGCGGCAGTGCTGTCCGCTGCCCGGGCATCGGGCGTTCCGCTGCGCGACCAGCGCATCGTGATCTACGGCCCCGGCACCGCCGGGGTGGGCATCATCGACCAGCTCGCAGACGCGATGGTTCGCGACGGCCTCACCAGGTCGGAGGCGACCGCACGGTTCTGGTGCGTCGGCCGTCACGGGCTCCTGATCGACACCATGGCGGCCTCGTTGCGCGACTTCCAGGTTCCACTGGCCCGGCCCGCCGCGGAGGTGGCCGAGTGGGACGGAGCACAGGGAACCACCGGTGTCAGCCTGCTCGAGGTTGTCCGCCGCGTGCACCCCACCATCCTGATCGGCACCTCGGCGATCCCCGGCGCCTTCACGGAGAACGTCGTGCGCGAGATGGCGGCACACGTGGAGCGGCCGGTGATCTTCCCGATGTCCAACCCCACCGACCTCTCCGAAGCGGTGCCGGCCGACCTGCTCGAATGGACTGACGGCCGGGCGCTGATCGCCGGTGGGAGCCCATTTGCGCCGGTGACCCACCATGGAACCACGTACGTGATCGCCCAAGCCAACAACGCTCTGCTGTTCCCGGGGATCGTCCTGGGAACGCTGGTGTCGAAGGCGCGCTCGATCAGCGACGGCATGTTCGCCGCTGCCGCCCGGGCGGTGGCCGCCATGGTCGATGTCGAGCAGCCGGGCGGCTCGTTGCTCCCACAGGTGGAAGACCTTCGACCCCTGTCCGCCATCGTCGCGGTCGCCGTCGCCCAGGCGGCGGCCGCGGAAGGCCTGGCTCAGGGGACGCTGGCGGACGTCGAACGGCAGGTCCACGATGCGATGTGGCAGCCGGTCTACCGGCCTGTGCGAGCGATCTAGGGTCCGGCCCGGCGTCGGATAGGCCACTCGTGGGGCTCCGCGGGCCGCTTGGGTAAGGCCCTTTGACACGAGCACCTGGGACGTGTGGCCGTTTCGGCCCGGTCGGATCGTCCGTAGGCTGGAGGACATGAGCACACGGCACGCCGTTGCCCGCAGACCAAACCCATCAGCAGGCGCGACGGCGCCCGTGGTGGACCAGTCGATGGCTGCTCGTGGGCACGGCGGCCGGTGTCGCGGCGATCGTGGGCATCATGCTGGTCGTCGGGCTGGTCCGAAGCAGTCCCAGTCAATCGCACCCCGCTGGTGCGGCCGGCAACGTCGCCCCGGCGGCCGTGGTCGATCCCGCCACGCACCCGAATGTGGCCGTCCTCGCCGGCCTCGGTACGGCCGGCGCGACCGACCCGTTCACCGCCCTTGCCTCGACCACCCCCGCGATGACCCTCAACGGGCATCCACTGGTTGCATACGTGGGCGCCGACTTCTGCCCGTTCTGCGCCTCGCGCCGGTGGAGCGTGGTGGTGGCACTCAGCCGCTTCGGCACGTTCACCAACCTCGGGCTGGCCACCTCGTCGAGCACCGACGTCCATCCCAACACCAACAGCTTCTCCTTCCACGGCAGCACGTTCACGAGCGCGTACGTGAGCTTCTCGGGGGTCGAAACCGAGACGACCGACCGGCAGGCGCTCGACACACCGAGCACCCAGGTCGCCACCGCGCTCGCCCAGTTCGACGGACCGCCGCTGACCACACAGGTGGGGTCGATCCCGTTCCTGGACATCGGCAACCGCTTCATCAGCATCGGTGGCGGCTTCAGCCCGGGGCTTCTGCAGGGGATGAGCTGGCAGCAGATCGCCGGCGTGATCCGTGACCCCAACAACCAGGTGGGGCGTTCGATCATGACCGACGCCAACATCATCACGGCCGCGATCTGCAGCGCCACCGGCGGCCAGCCGAGCTCGGTGTGCGCAGCCGCCCCGGTGCCGGGGATCGTCGCAACGCTTCCACGCTGATGACCGGGCGACGCGACCGGGGTGCCCTCACCCTGATGGCCGCCGCCGTTGCCGGCATGCTGGTGAGTACGTACCTGGTCGTCGTTCACTACGCTCCAATCCCGCTTGTCTGCACCACCGGTGGTGTCATCGACTGCGCGGCGGTCACCAACAGCTCCTATTCGCTTGTCCCGGGTACGTCGGTGCCGGTCGCCGCGCTGGGGATCGTGTGGTTCGCCGTGAGCGGCGGCCTGGCGCTGCTGGCGGCTGTCGCGTCGTGGCGGCGCCAACCGGAGCCGGTGTGGCTGCGCCCCGCCCATCTGATGTGGGCCGCGGCGGGGCTTGCGTCGGTCCTGTACTTCGTGTTCGGGGAGATCAGCCTCCGCAGGGTTTGCGAGTGGTGCACCGCGGTTCACCTGCTGGTGCTCGTGTCACTCCTGGTCGCCCTCGCACGGGTGCAGAGCGCCCCGGGAGCCGGACGGCAATCTTCGGGAGCTCCACTGCGCTGACGTCAGGCGTCAGGTGTCGCCACAGCGGCCCGTCATCATCCGCGGGAGCGCACTTCTTGGACCAGCCAGCCGGTACCGTCCGGGTCGCTGAATGAGATGAACGAGTTGTAGTCGGTCCGGTTGGGATCGTGCCCCGGCGTCTGGCCGGCCATTCCGAAGTGGTAGACCTCGGTCACCTCCACTCCGTTCTCGACGAGCTGAGCGCGCGCGGCGTCGATGTCGGCGACCACCAGGTGCAGGCCTTGGACGGATCCCGGGGCGGTGTCGTTCTTCATCAGGGCGATGGCACAGGCGGAGCCGGGGGGAACCAGCTGGACGACGCGGAAGTCCTCGCCGGCACTGTGGTCCACGAGCAGCCTGAACCCGACCTTGTCCATGTAGAAGGCCTTGGCGCGGTCGATGTCCGACACGGGGACCACGACGAGTTCGAGTGTCCAGTCCATGGGTGCTGTTTCCTCCTTGATGTGGTGCGTCATCGTGGACGATGCGTCACCTAGGACGTCGGATGCGGCGACAACTCATCGGTGCCGCGATGCGACAGCCCTCGCTATCTCTGCGCGAAGCGCTCCTCGCCAGCCGACCGGTCCGAGCCGCCCCGGAGTCCGATCAGCAGCGCCACCGGTCCCATCGCGCACAGCCACATCGCCACCGGCAGGCCCCATCGCTCGGCTGCCAGACCCAGCAGCAGCGGGAAGGTGGCGCCGACCAGGCCCGCGACGTTGCTGACCGCAACGACCACGTTGCTGTCGTCGTGCAGCTCGGTGTACAGGCGTGCCTGGGGTATGGCGTACCACCCGGCACGGAGAAGGCCGATGACACCCAGCAGCACCAGCTTCCACGGCACCGATGCGACCAGCAGGAACGCCGGGTACGCCATCAGAGTCGCCAGGCCGCTGTACCGCAGGTAGACGAGTCCCGACACCCGGCTCAGCAGGGGAACCAGCAGCGCGTCACCGGCCAGCCCCGCCAGCGTCCACAGAACAATCGCGACGGCCGCCTCTCCCACGCGAAGGTGCACGACGTCGACGAGGTACAGCGCGAGGAAGCCGGCGACGACGTCGCCGAGGAGGTTGGTCAGCTCCAGCAGCGTCAGCCACCGGACCACGCTCCGATTGGTCAGCGCAACCACCGTCAGCCGCAGCGAGTCCCGGAAACCGGCCGTTGCCGCCCGCGGATTGGCCGCGCTCCGTCGACGACGCAGCGCCAGGGGCACGCTGAGAAGAGCGCACCCGAGGAAGAGCTGTCGCCAGCCCAGACCCGCGCGGAGCGCGCCTGCAAGCAGCAGCGGACCCGCGACGACGCCCACCGAGCCGGCCAGCGTCCACCGCGCCATGTTCACCTCGTGGCGGGCGGGGTCGGTGTCCATCAGCTGTGCCTGGGTGAGGGCGACGAACGCCCCCGACGCTGGGTACAGAACCACGAAGCCGACCAACAGCACCGCGAAGCTGTCCGCGCCGGCGGCGATGACCAGTCCGGCCGCAAACGCGAGGCCCCCGACAGCGATGAAGCGGCGTCGCCCGCCGCCGCCGCCGGCCAGGGCCATGGCCGGCTCCAGCACGCTCGACACCAGCGCAGGGACCGCCAGGAGAACCCCCAGCGACGCGTAGCTCAGCCCCAGGTCAGCGCGGATCGACGGCCACGCCGCCTCTCGGATGCCGAACACCAGCTCGTCGAGGAACTCGATGGCCAGGAAGAGTGCGAGTGGCGCAGCCGACCACCGAAGCAGTCGGGCCCAGGGTCAAGTGGGGGCGCGCGGTCGCATCCCGAGAAGTCTACGGGCCACCCGGGTATCGTTGCCTGCCACAGGCGGGGCCCAGACGCCCCGCCCCGTGGGAGGAATGCCGTGCTCTCGACAGCGCCTGTCGGCGAACCCGAGCGAGAGCTCGAGGCCACGTCCGTGGCACGGTGAGGTGAGTGTCTTCGTCCGCTGCCACGGTCTCGACGAGCGCATCGAGGAGCTCGAGATGGTCAGGCTCTTCGTCTGGGTCCTGACGTAACAGCGATGGCGGCTGACCTTGCGCCCCCGCCCTCCGCGACCGGACCGCTCGCCGGTATCCGCGTGCTGGACCTGTCGCGCATCCTCGCGGGGCCGTTCGCAACCATGATCCTCGCCGACCTCGGTGCGGACGTCATCAAGGTCGAGAACCCGGTCGGCGGGGATGACACCAGGGAGTGGGCGCCGCCGTACCAGGGCGACCAGTCGGCGTACTTCCTCTCGGTCAACCGCAACAAGCGCGGCATCGCCCTCGACCTCACCGGCGATGCCGGCCGGCACATCGCGCAACAGCTCGCGGACGGGGTTGACGTCGTCATCGAGAACTTCCGGCCGGGTGTGGCGGCGCGACTGGGCCTCGGCTACGCCGAGCTCTCCGCCCGCAACCCGCGCCTGGTCTATGCATCGATATCGGGGTATGGGCAGACCGGTCCGTACGCCAGCCGACCGGGGTACGACGCTGTCGCGCAGGCACTCGGGGGACTGATGAGCGTCACTGGCGACGCGGGTGGCGAACCGGTGCGTGCCGGGGTCGCGGTTGCGGACGTCGGTGCCGCGATGTGGGCGGTGATCGGAGTCCTCGCGGCCCTGCACGCACGAACCACCACCGGCCACGGTGACTGGATCGACATCTCGCTGCTGGACGGCCAGGTCGCATGGCTGACATACCTCGCCGGCGGGTGGTTCGCGACCGGCGACGTGCCGCCGCGGTACGGCTCCGCCCATCCCACCATCGTTCCCTACCAGGCGATGCGCACGGCCGACGGTTACCTGATGGTGGCGGTCGGCAATGACACGCTCTGGCGGCGTTTCGCGCCGCTCATCGGACTGCCCGACCTCGCCGATGATCCGCGTTTCGCCACCAACCCCGACCGCGTGGTCAACCGGGCCGTCCTCATCCCATTGATCGAGAACGCGCTGCTGTCGCGGCGTTCCGCCGAGTGGGCGGCGGAGATGGCGAGCGTCCACATCCCGGCGGGTGAGATCAACTCGATCGCGCAGGCGCTGACCCACCCCCAGGTGCAGGCTCGCGACATGGTGGTGTCTGTCGACCACCCCACTGCCGGGACACTGCGCATGCCCGGCTCGCCCATCAAGCTGTCGCGGCACAGTGCGACCGTGCGGCGCCCCCCGCCGCTGCTCGGTGAGCATACGGGCGAGGTGCTCGGTGAGCTGGGCTACACCGTTGGTGACATCGCCGACCTGCGCGAGCGAGGGGTGGTGCGGTGAGCGCGGTCCTGCGGTCCATTAGCATCGACCGATGCGTATCGGCGTGGTGTTCCCGCAGACGGAGATCGGCCCGGACGCGGGTGCGGTGCGGCGCTACGCGCAAGGCGTCGAGGCGCTCGGTTACACGCACATCCTCGCGTATGACCACGTGGTCGGGGCGGATCCTGAGATGCATGCCCCATGGACGGGGCCGTACGACGTGCACACGCAGTTCCACGAGCCGATGGTGCTCTTCGGATACCTGGCGGCGGTGACAACCCTGGAGCTGGTGACGGGCATCATCATTCTTCCGCAGCGCCAGACCGTCCTGGCGGCCAAGCAGGCGGCCGAGGTGGACCTGCTCACCGGCGGCAGGTTCCGCTTCGGCGTCGGGCTGGGGTGGAACCCGGTGGAGTACGAGGCCCTGGGCAAGGACTTCAGCAGCCGCGGCCGGCGCATGGATGAACAGGTGGCCTTGCTGCGCCGCCTGTGGACCGAGCCCACCGTCACCTTCGACGGCACGTTCGACCGCGTGACCGGTGCCGGGCTTGCCCCGCTGCCGGTGCAGCGTCCGATCCCGCTGTGGATGGGAGCGTACACCCCAGGTTCAAGGGGTCGATGCAACACAAGCTGTTGTTGACTGTGTGGACAGTAACTCATTGAGTGCTTCCGCAGGCGTCCTCCACCCGAGCGTCTTGCGAGGACGTCCGTTGAGTGCAGCGGCAACCGCATCCAGGTCGTCGCGAGCATGCCGACTCAGGTCAGTGCCCTTGGGGAAGTATTGCCGCAGCAGACCGTTGGTGTTCTCGTTCGTGCCGCGTTGCCACGGACTGCGGGGGTCGCAGAAGAAGATCTGCAGCCCAGTCGCGAGGCGAAGCTCGGCATGCTTGGCCATCTCGGCGCCTTGATCCCAGGTCAGCGACCGGCGCAGGTGCTCCGGCAAGATCGTGATGGACGCGGCAATTGCGTCGCGGACGGCTTCGGCACCATGCCCAGCCAGTGGCGGGCCGTTCTTCACTCGCGGCTGCCCGTGGCCAGTCATGGGCGGCAGATGGAGCAGCA
>JALYTM010000141.1 GCA_030854305.1 Candidatus Dormiibacterota bacterium | reverse complement strand
GCCCCAGGTTGGGCTTGCCTCCCCCTCCGATCAGCGCCCCGATACCCACCGCGATGCCCACGTACACCGCCGTGATGAACACCGCCAGCGACCCGTACACCAACGTCCGGCTGATCACGATGTCGATGTCGTACAGCCGGTACTTGAACATCGCGATACCGACCGCCGCAGGAAGGGCCACGCCGAAACCCAGCACGATCGGGATGTCGAACGCCCAGTCGGGAAGTACTGTTCCCGCCAGGAAGGTGAGCGGAAGAACCATGCCAACCGTGATCAGGACGGCGTAAGCAATCCATTTCAACTGCTGGCGTTCGTCACCCTTCGACCGGCGCATGCGTCGAAACGGCGCGAAGGCTCCGGTCATCAGTAGAAGAACGCCGATGCTCCAGAGCATGCCGCCCACCACCGCGACAGAACCACCCGTCGAGCTGATCTGCGAGAAGGCCGCCACACCCACGGGATTTGACGGGGTTTGGTAGTTGGGCACGCTGGATCCGCCGGCGAGCGGACCCGGGCTCAGCGCCGCGGCAACAGTCAGCAGGGCCGTCAGCACCGCCGCCACCACGGGGATCACCCGCCAGCGCCGTGACGGGAGGTGCCCATCGGGAAGGAGCAGCAAGGTCATCGTCACGGCCCCGGCCGGGAAGATCAGTGGGGTCGTCCACGTCGCCAGCCACAGCACCCACACCGCTGCGGGGAGGGACCCCGGGTGGGTCACCAGCGCGAAGCGGGCGTACTGGTCGCCCACGCCCTGCAACCCGGTGACCAACGCAATGGCGAGGAAGAGCCAGCCGATGGGATTGCGCGGCTGACGTGCCGCCACAAGCCCTCCGACGACGGCAAACCCCACCGGGATGACGACACCGATCGGGTCCGCGTAGTCGAGGTTGGGCAGCGAGTGTCGATTCGCGATGGCGAGGCCAACCGTTGTCGCCGCGCTGGCGATGGCGGCGATGCCCAGGCCGGCGGCGAGAGCGGGAGCGCGCCGGCGCCGCGCAGTCTCCGTCATGCGAGCGCTCGCACTGTCGCGGTGCCGAAGCGGTACGCGCCGACCGGTGTCTGTCGTCCCTTCACGAGCTCAGGTGCAAGGCGCTCGCAGGGCAGCGGATCGGCCAGCGCCGCATGAGTCGCGTCGCTCAGCACCGTCTGCCCGCCCTGTGCCCACTGCTGCAGGCGTTGGGCGAGATTGACGGCGTCACCGACCACCGAATACTCGAGACGCTCATCCGAGCCCAGCAGGGCCGCGGCGACGTCGCCGGTGGAGATGCCGATACCGAGGTGGAAGGGGGGCAGACCCCGGGCCTCCCAGCGCGTATTGACAGTGGCCTGCCCGGCGTGCATCGCCTCAGCCGCCCGCACCGCCCGTTCGGCCTGGTCAGCCTGGGGAAACGGAGCACCGAACACCGCCATGACGGCGTCGCCCACGAACTGCATCACCGTCCCACCCTCGGCGAGCAGGGCCCGGTTCATCTCCGCGCGGTGCTCATGCAGTTGCGCGGCGAGCGCGCTGGGGTCGGCGAACTCCGCGATCGTCGAGTAGGCGCGAATATCCGACATGAGAACGGTGACCAGCAGGCGTTCGCTCTCACCCGGCCTGGCGCCCTGCTCACGGAGCTTCTGCGCGATGCCGCCGGGAAGCATCCGGCTGAGGCTCTCCCCCTGCTCCTCGCGGTCCACGATCGCCTTGTGGAGCAGCTTGAGGCGCTGGAGTGCGCCCGCCCTGCCGCCACTGGCCTCCTGCGCCAGCTTGAGGAAGAGTTGCTCGACGGAGTCGGACACAGCCTCGGGCGTCGACCTCAGGCCCACGGCTATCGCCTTGATCGGCCGGCCCTCCGCGACCATGCCCAGCAGTCGCTCCTCGTCGCCCGACAGCCCACCCGCCTCGGTCATCGGCTGGGTCAGTGCGTTGACGATGCGAGGGTCGAGCATCGACCCGCCGGTCGAGACCTCGCGCACGGCACGGCCCAGCTGGTCGCCCTCGGCGACGCGGTCCTTCAGCAGGTAGGCGTACCCGGCGGCGCCCTCGCTCAGCAGCGAGATGGCGTACTCCGGCTCGTCGTACTGGGACAGGATCACGATCCCGGTGCCGGGATACCGGCGACGCACCAGTCGGGCGGCGGCGATGCCCTCGTCGGTGAACGTCGGCGGCATCCGGATGTCGGTGACCACCACCTGGGGAAGCAGAGCGTCGGCAGCGGCCACCAGCTCGTCGTAGTCACCGGCGACGCCGACCACATCGAAGTCGCCCGACGCCTGGAGGAGAGCGCGCACCCCCTCGCGGACGATCAGGTTGTCGTCGGCGAGCAGCACGCGGATCAGCGTCTCAGTGGCCATGGCGCCACTCTCGCGACTGCCGCCCCCTTCATCAATGGGGTGAGCACCACCCGTCGCGGTGGCCACCATCCCCGGGCCGGAGGCGGAAGCACCGTCGACGTTTCGTGTCGAGCCGTGCGACCATCCCCGCCGGAGGTGAAGAGCATGCGCATTGAGTCGTCGGTGACATCGATCTCGTGGATCCCGTCGGAGGCCATCGCCGGCGTGACCAAGCTGCCGTTCCAGATGGGCGTCGCCCACTACGACGACGCACCCCCCGACCACGTCGACGACCTCGTCGCCCTGCGCGACGCTGACCGCTTCCGCTTCGCCAACGAGCTCCGGGCGTGGATCGAGGTCAGCGATGAGGGTCGCGTCGTCGACCACGGTTATGAGGGCTCCGGCCTGATCGGGTCGACGACGATGCGCCTGGGCGGCCGCGTCGCCACCTTCGCGGCGGTCGCGTTTCCCGACCTGCGGCGCCCCGCCGAAGTGGGCGACGGCTGGGTGCGTTTCGCCCAGACCTGCGGTGGGCGGACCGGCGTCCCGGCGCCACGGCGCGTCAGCCACCCGCCGTTCATCCAGGTGGCGGCACCGCTGGCCTGGACCACCCTGTCCCTGACCCTGTTCTCCGACGGCAGGTCGTCACACGAGCTGGCCGGGGCCAGCCCCTTCCCGCGCCACTGGATCTACGACGGTCACGGCGACCTCGCGTTGAAGTCGGGCCTCGTCGACTTCAAGGCGTGGTACCAGCGCGCGTTCGGTCAGCACACCCCGTGGGGCGACGAGGAGTCCCCTGCCCTGGTCAGCGAGGTCGAGACGGCGCTGGAACGTGAACTGTCGCGCTGGATCATGCGTGGCGCCGCGCCGCCGGTGATCGGCGACGTGCGCAGCGGCGGGACCCTCCTCGAGGAGGGCGACGTCGGCAACGACATCCTCCTGGTCCTCGACGGGGTCGTCACAGTGGAGGTGGGTGGGGTCGAGCTCGGCCAGCTCGGCCCCGGCGCAGTGGTCGGGGAGCGCGCCCTGCTCGAGGGCGGTCGCCGGACGGCCACGGTTCGCGCCGTGACCAACTGCCGAGTGGCGTCCGTGGCCGGTGACAGCATCGACCCTCGGATGCTCTCGGAGCTGGCCGCCACGCACCGCCGTGAGGAGTCCGCGGAGTCTCGGTCCGCCTCCTGAGGTGAGCGGCCCGGCTCAGATCAGACCGCCACGCCCGTCTGCCGCTGGCGGCGTCGCTTGGCGACGTACAGGTGCTTGTCGGCGGCCGCCATCAGGTCGGCCTGGGTGGTGTGCGCCGCCGACGTCGACGCGGTGCCGATCGACACCCGCACGGTGAGAGATCCGCCTGGCATCTCCATCGGCGGGACGCGAACCGCACGGGCCAGCTTGCGAGCGATGGCGTGGGCAGAGCCGGAGTCCGTCTCCGGACAGATCACCATGAACTCGTCGCCACCGATGCGCGCCACCTCGTCTTCCCGGCGCACTGCGGTGGCCAGCCGTCGCGCCACCGCCGCGATCACCACGTCGCCGCCGAGATGGCCGAAGCGGTCGTTGATGGTTCTGAACGCGTCGATGTCCACCATCAGGATCGACAGCGGCCGGAGGTGACGCTCAGCGCGCCCCAGCTCGACCGACAGCCGGTGCTCGAGCGCACGTCGGTTGCCGATGCCGCTGAGATAGTCGGTGTTGGCCGCCAGGCGGAGGGCGCCCAAAGCCAGCCGCTGCTTCTCGACCACCTCGAGCAACAGAGGTTCGCCGATGCGCATCGACTGGTCGATCGTCTCCTGCTGGTCGCGAAGCGCGGACACGTCGACAACGGCCTCCACATAGATTGCCCGCGACCCGTGGAGCGCCGTGATGTTGTCCGCGGCGCCGGGTAACCCGAGGTTGCTCCCGACGGTGGCGATCAGCTGCTCGACGGCCAACCGCAACGCGGTGCTTGCCTTGACCAGCGCATCGAGCCCCTGGCGCTGGTCCTCGCGTGGTTCACCCCCCTGCAGCAGCTCGGCGTACCCGAGGATGACCGTCAGCGGCGTCCGCAGGTCGTGGGACACCTGGCTGAGCCGGGCCACGTTGAAAAGGTCGTCCTCGTGCGCACGGGGGCGGCGCGGCGCGTGGCCCGGGACCATGTCGGCGGACAATCCGGATCCTCACGTGTGGTGGTGGACTGGGCTGCGACGGGAAGCCGACAACGGGCGACGCGGACAGCATACAGCCCCCCCGCAACACATGGAGCAACTTGCGCTACGCAGCCCTCAGCGCGCGCTCCTGCCAGAGGTCGCGGCGAGAGCGGAACCGCGCCAGTTGCGCCTCGACAACGGGGAGATTGGTCAGTGACACCTCGCGACGAGCCTGCGGCGACTGCGTTTCCATGAGCTGGTGGATCCGCACCAGGACCCCCTCCTCCATGACCGAGATCTCCGTGTAGATCTTCAGCCAGAACAGGCACTCTTCGAGCGACGCCGTGCGCGGATCGGCCTCGTCGTCCATGCCGAGCGTGTTGTCCCCGCCGCGTGTCGCGGCGACGATGTCCGGCCTCTCGGGCGGCGCGTTCTTGATCGTCACAGACAACCTGATACACACAATCGCATACGAAGTTCAGCAATAATGGGGTGAGCAACGACGATGTCCACAGGTCGAGAACGTCCCGCCACCAAACCGCTACAGGGCGAGGACCTCGATACCCGTCACTGGGAAGACGCACGCCACTGGGTCAGCATCTACGAGGACCTGATCCGCTTCAAAGGCGTCATCCTTGACCGCGTCGAGCGCGAACTGCCGGCGATGCACCCGGTAGCGCGGGCGGCGGCCTCGGAGGACATCACCTTCATCCAGACGCAGATGGAGGGCTACTTCGAGCGGCTCGACCTCTGGTACAAG
>JALYTM010000140.1:4888-5240 GCA_030854305.1 Candidatus Dormiibacterota bacterium | reverse complement strand
GACAGGAGGCTGACCCCGCCCGTTGCCGTACCTGTTGGCTCCCCCTACTCCACCCGCGAAAACGCAAGACAGGCGTTGTGTCCACCGAACCCGAACGACGTGCTGATCGCCAGGTCGATGTGCTGCGCGCGACCGATGTTGGGGACGTAGTCGAGGTCGCACTCGGGGTCGGGCTCGTCGAGGTTGATGGTGGGCGGAACGAACTGGTCCTGCATGGCCATGATGGTCATGATCGCCTCCAGGGCACCGGCCGCACCGAGCAGGTGCCCGTGCATCGACTTCGTCGACGACATCGGCACGGTCGAAGCGGCCTCGCCCAGCGCGGCCTTGATCGCCTTGGTCTCGGCGGCAT
>JALYTM010000140.1:0-4878 GCA_030854305.1 Candidatus Dormiibacterota bacterium | reverse complement strand
CTGCGTGCTGGTGCCGTGCGCGTTGATGTAGTCGACATC
The DNA here is from genome assembly GCA_030854305.1 of Candidatus Dormiibacterota bacterium. Taxonomy (GTDB): domain Bacteria; phylum Chloroflexota; class Dormibacteria; order Aeolococcales; family Aeolococcaceae; genus Aeolococcus. Next base: position 4,839 of record JALYTM010000140.1, on the reverse strand, counting down.
TTCCGCGGCGGCGCCGGCCCGTTTCAGCGCGCGCAGCACGCAGCGACGCGCACCGTCGCCGCTGGGCTCGGGGGCGGTGATGTGCGACGCGTCGGCGGTGGCACCGTAGCCGCTCAGCTCGGCGTAGATGTGGGCGCCGCGCGCGCGGGCAGCCTCCAGCTCTTCGAGAATCACGATCGCCGCGCCCTCACCCATCACAAAGCCATTCCGGTCCTTGTCGAACGGACGCGACGCGCGCTCCGGTTCGTCGTTGCGGGTCGACAGCGCCTGCATGGCGTTGAAGCTGCCGACGCCCAGCGCGCAGATCGACGCCTCGGTGCCGCCGGCGATCACCGCGGTGGCATCGCCACGGCGGATCCACTCGGCCGCCTCACCGAGCGCGTGGGCGGCTGACGCGCACGCGCTGACCACCGCGAAGTTGGGACCCTTGGCGCCGTGTTCGATGGCGATCATCCCGGCGGGCATGTCGGCGATCATCGACGGCACCGTGAACGGCGTGACCCGGCGGACGCCCTGCTGGTGCAACACCAGCGTCGACCGTTCCAGCACCTCGAGCCCGCCGACGCCCGAGGCCACCAGCACGCCCACGTCCTCCCCGATGGCGGCGATGTCGAGGCCGGAGTCGGCGACCGCCTGGCGCGCGGCCACGATCGCCAGCTGGATGCACCGGCTGGCGCGGCGTGCCTCCTTGACGCCCATCGCAGCCACCGGGTCGAAGTCCTTGACCTCGGCCGCGATCCGCGTCGGCAGCGCCGAGCAGTCGAACTGGGTGATCGGCCCCACCCCGCTCCGCCCCGCACGGCACGACGCCCACGAGCTGGCCACGTCGTGGCCGAGCGGGCTGATCGCGCCCATTCCTGTGATCACGATTCGCATCCGGCCGTTGCCGTCGCCGTTTCCGCTCATGAGTACTCCGAGGCGGGCGTGTCCGCCCGTGACGACGGGCCGCCCTGTGAGTGATAGCCGCCATCCACGTGGATCAGCTCGCCGGTGATTCCGCGGGCCATGTCACTGAGGAGGAACACCGCGGTGTCGGCGACCGGCCCCGCGTCTGCTGCATCCCATCCTAGCGGCGCCTGCCCGGACCACGAGTCCTTGAGGCCGCCGAAGCCGGGGATGCTCTTGGCCGCGACCGTCTCCAGGGGACCGGCGGCGATGGTGTTGACCCGGACGCCGCGCGGGCCCAGGTCGCGAGCCAGGTAGCGCGACACCGCCTCCAGCGCGGCCTTGGCCGGGCCCATCCAGTCGTACAACGGCCACGCCACGGTGGCGTCGAAGGTGAGGCTCACCACCGCGCCGCCGGTGGGAGGCATGAGCGGCACGAAGGCGGCGGCCAGGGTCTTCAGGGAGAATGTGCTCACCTCGAACGCCACCGCCACCGACGACCACGGAGCCTCGAGGAAACCGCCGCCGAGGCAGTCGGGCGGCGCGAAGCCGATGGCGTGGACCACGCCGTCCAGCGTTCCCCAGCGTTCACGCACCGTGTCGGCGACGGCCACCACCTGGGCGACGTCGGTGACATCCATCTCCAGCACCACGGGAACCGGGTCGAGCCTCTCAGCGCTGCGCAGCGTCAGGCTCATGGCGCGTCCGAAGGAGGTCAGGACCACCTCCGCCCCCTGCGCGTGGCAGGCGGCGGCGATGGAGAACGCAATGCTCTTGGGGGTGAGCACGCCGGTGACGAGGATCCGCTTGCCGGTGAGGATCCCGTCCGCCCGAGTGGTGGGTGCGTCGTCGATCGTGGTGCTCACCTCTGTCCTCCGAAGCCGATCAGCCACCTGCGGGTTACGAGTCTTGGCGGGCGACCGCCAGCATCCGCTCGTGCCAGGCGGGCGCGCCGGCGAGGATGTCGCCGCTCGTGTAGACGGCGGTGGCGTCCCCCGCCCAGTCGGTCACGACGCCCCCCGCCTCGCGGACCAGCACGCTCCCCGCAGCGATGTCCCACAGGGCCAGGTTGAGCTCGAAGAACCCGTCCCACACCCCCGAGGCGGTGTACGCGAGGTCGAGCGTGGCGGCGCCGGGGCGACGCAGGTCCTCGAATGTCGCGAGCGCCCGCGTGAACACGGGCAGATAGCGGGCGGCCAGCTCGCGGTGGCGGAATGGGAAGCCGGTGGCGGTGACACCGTCGCCGGGGGACTCGGTGATGTCCAGGCGCCGTCCGGCCGCATCGAACGCTCCTTCCCCGGCCACCGCCGACCAGCCGCCCCCGGTGAACGGAGCGGAGACCACACCGATGGTGGGGATGCCGTCCTCCACCAGCGCGATCGACACGCCCACCTCGGGGAAGCCACGCAGGAAGTTGGTGGTTCCGTCGAGCGGGTCGATCACCCACATGCGCTCCGTGACCCGGCCGCCTCGCTCCTCGGCGAGCACGTCGATGCCGGGCTCGGCGGCACGCAGGACGGCGATGGCTGCCGCCTCGGCGGCGCGGTCGACCGCGGTGACGTAGTCGCCCACCCCTTTGCGCTCGGTCCGTAGAGGGGACGCGTCACGCCGCGCCGCCCGGATCACGTCGCCCCCGGCCTGCGCGGCAGCCAGGGCGACGGTACAGAGGTCGCGGGGGGAGCGCACCACCCGAGCGTACAGGCTGGCCGGACTCCCGGTGCTCGGTCAGTGAGCGGCGCGGTTACTGTTCGACACACGGCAACGACCGGGCAGCACGCGGAGGCAGATGGGCGCACCGATACTCGTGGGCACCTGCAACTGGGCGGACCACAAGGAGTTCTATCCCGACGAGCTCGAGCGCGGGCGGCGGCAGCGTGACAAGCTCACGTACTACGCGCGCTTCTTCCCGCTCGTGGAGATCGACAGCAGCTTCTACGGAATTCCCCGTCCCGAGGTGGTCGAGTCGTGGCTCGGGCGCACGCCGGACTCCTTCCTGTTCAACATCAAGGCCTACCGCAGCCTGACCCGTCACGAGCGTGTCGACGGCAGGCCACGGGATCCCACCGACGACGAGGTGCGCGACTTCCTCAACGCGCTGCAACCGTTGCGCGAGAGCGGTCGGCTCCGCGCTGTCCACTACCAGTTCCCGCCGTGGTTCACCAACCGGCCCGATGCGCGAGAGGTGCTGCTGGAGACCCGCGAACGCCATCGCGACGACATCGTGGCGATCGAGTTTCGTCATCGCAGCTGGTTCGACAACGACGCATGGCCGCACACCGAGGACCTGCTGCGAGAGCTGGACTGCGTGTACGTCGGCGTGGACGCCCCGCAGATCGGCAGCGGCACCGTCCCTCCGCTGCTCGCGATCACCTCACCGTCGCTGTGCATCGCGCGCTTCCACGGACGCAACCGCAAGACGTGGTACCGGCCCGACGGTCCCACCAGCGACTTCCGCTTCAACTACCTCTACCGGCCGGACGAGCTGGAGGAATGGGTACCGGCGATCCGCGAGGCGAGCGATCGGGGCACCCCCGTGCATGTCCTGCTCAACAACAACCGCAGCAACTATGCGGTGACCAACGGCTTCGACTTCGGGGCTCTGCTGGGGCTGTCGTTGCCCCGCCCGCCGCAGCCGATCGTCGACCGCCTCGCGCAGCGCGACGGGACGGTGCCTCCCTGGGTCGAGGCGGCCACGCCGGCTGCGGACGCAGGGGGCGACGTGCCGCCCCCCAGCGGTGGCGGCCGGCAGGCGGACCGCCACCGGGCAGAGGCGGTCGCTCCCGCCCAGGGCGTCCTCGACATCTGAGCCTTCCCGGGTGCAGCCGCGCAGCCCTTCCGTCCTTCGCGCGTTTGCGCCACAATTGCAGGTGATCGCTGGTGTCCCTCGGTGCGCTGCACGGCAGCACGTCGCTTCGCCGTCCCACCGGTTCCGCCGCAGGAGAGAGGAGGTTTCGCAATGGCAATGGCGTCCCCCCGACGCAACGACGGCGTGCGCCGTCCTGCGCCCAGCGGTGTGGTCCTGCGCAACGACGCCAGCACCCACGAGGTCGAGGTGGCCAAGGCCCTCAACCAGTGGGCGGTGACGGTGACCTCGCTCGCCGACAAGCGGCTGATCTGCCAGGACTTCTTCGCCCGCCGCTGGGAAGCGGTGGCACGGGCCGAGGACTTCGTCCGGCTGCTCAACCGCACCGAGCCACCGCCGGGCTGGTGACCGGGGGCGGGACCGCCGGCGTGGCCCAGCGAACCGGCGTGGATCCGTCCGCGCCGCTGCACCGGCGGATCCGCCACCACTACCTGAACGCGTTCCAGGACCCCCGGCGGGAGCGTCTCTTCCTGTCGTCGATCGGCTTTGACTCCGGAGCCGTGGCAGCCCGGACGGTCACCCACATGATCCGGCACGGGATCGGGCCGTTCCACAACCTCACGGCCGGGGGCCGGCACCTGCATCACCTGGTGTTCGGCATCGCCGGCCTGCTCGGCACCGGCTACGCGTGGCTGCTCATCGCCGACGACGCCGAGCAGCAGCGCACCATCCACCGCGCCACCTCCTTCGTCTATGGCGTGGGTGCGGCCCTGACCCTCGATGAGTTCGCGCTCTGGCTCGACCTGCAGGACGTGTACTGGGAGCGCCAGGGCCGGGTCAGCGTCCAGGCGCTGATGGTCTTCGGGGGTGCCCTCAGCGTCGGCGTGTGGGGTGGCCCGTTCCTGGGGCGCGCGGCGGGTGAGGTGGCGCGGTCGGCCAAGGGCTCTGCCTCAGCCTGAGCCGGGGCTCTCAGCCTCGATCGAGCCTGCGTCCACCGGGTCCCGCGGGAACTCGACCGCCAGGGTGAGGTCGGTCCCGCCGCGGGCGATGGTCAGGGCCATGGTGTCCCCGGGCCGGCGCGCCGCCACCGCGGTGTGGAACTGGTCGGCACCCCCGATGAGGGTGTATGACCCCACCGCGGTGATCACGTC
>JALYTM010000139.1 GCA_030854305.1 Candidatus Dormiibacterota bacterium | reverse complement strand
ATCTCACCCGCCGCACCGAGCCGCCCGCGCCGGATCACGCCGTCGAGGAGCAGGGCGCCCCCCACACCGGTGCCGAACCACACCGCGAGCACGTCGCCGAAGGGCTGCACCGCACCCAGCCGGTGCTCGCCCAGCAGTGCCGCACGCACATCGTTGTCCACCGCGGCCGGCACTCCGAAAACCTTCTCGATCTCATCGCGAAGCGGGTAGCTGGCCGACCAGCCCCGGATGTTCGGGCTTTTCGCGACCACCCCGGTGGCGTCGTCCACCTGGCCGGGGACACCCACCCCGACTGCTGCCAGCTTCTGCAGAGGTGACCCTGCCAGCGCCTCGTCGATGGTGGACTTGACCACCTTGACGACGGCCGCGGGACCGCCGCGCCCCGGCGTCGGCGCCCTCGCCTGCGCAACGGCCACGAAGTCGGTCCCGGTGATCACAACCTCGATCTTGGTGGCTCCCACGTCGACGCCGGCGTAGGCAACCGCGGCGGGGGATGGACGTCGGCTCGGCACGTGCGCCATTCTGATGGCGTCGAGACGCCGCGGGGGCGCGGCGTCTCCGACCCGGCCGGGTGGGCCGCTCAGCCCGACGAGAGCGCCCCGACCCGGTCGCGACGGTCGAGGACCGCCGTCAGTCGCACAGCCGAGGCCGACAGGAGAGCTCGGTCGTGCTCGTTGGTCAGCCGCAGCAGCGCCTCAGCCGGTCGCAGCAACACCATGGCATCGACCTCCCCGTTGGCCACAAACGCGCCGGCGACCCGGTTCATCGCCCAGTAGCGAACCAGCTTGGGGCGGCCACGGCGGTCGAGGTACTCGGTGACGCCGATCACCTCCTCCGCCACGCACAGCAGGCCGGTCTCCTCGCGCACTTCGCGCAGCGCCGCGTTCAACAGCGTCTCGGCCCGCCGCGGCTTGCCCTTGGGAAACGACCAGTCGTCGTACCGCGGCCGGTGCACCAGCACCACCCGCAGGCCGCCGTCGGCGCCGGTGCGCACCACCAGGCCACCGGCGGCGCGCACCGCGACGCGGAGATCCCCCGCGCGACGGACGTTGTTGGTGGCAGACATGACCGGTGGCATGACGGTAAGCGCGAACCGGCTCAAAAGGCTGTTAACCACCGGCTATGGATCGTGCGCGGTCCGCAGCCGTGCCGGCGACCGGTGGTGGAGCGGGGGGGACTCGAACCCCCGACCTCTGCCGTGCGAGGGCAGCGCTCTCCCAGCTGAGCTACCGCCCCGTGCCCCGGGGCGCACCCGAGTATAGGGCCAGGATGCGCGCCGCCTTCAGCTGTCTTCGTCGACGAAGTAGGTGTCGCAGGCCCAGTCCATCAGCTCGTCGTTGACCTCGACGGGGAGCCCGAAATAGCGTGCCGCGTGCACGATGTGCGTCAACAGGTCGCGCGGGTGGGAGCCGTGCATGGCGCGGCCCGTCGGGGTGTAGTGCCTGGCGATCAGGCGGGTGATCACAGCCTGGTCGAGGGGCAGGCCCTCCGCCGCGCAACGCCGCCGCCAGATCTCCCGGAAGTCCTGCTCGGTGGGGTCGGGCACGCGCACTTTGAAGTGGACGCGGCGCAGGAAGGCCTCGTCCATGAGGTTCTGCGGGCGCATGTTGGTCGAGAGGATGAGCAGGCACGTGAACGGCACCGCGACGGTGGTGCCGGCCCGGCTGATGTTGACGTAGTCGCGTCGCTGTTCCAGGGGCACGATCAGCCGGTTGAGCAGGTCACGTGGCGACATGTTCTGTTGGCGGCCGAAGTCGTCGATGAGGAACAGGCCGCCGTTGGCCTTGAGCTGCATCGACGCCTCGTAGAAGCCGAGGGTCGAGTCGAAGCTCAGGTCGAGCATACGAGCGGTCAGCTCCCCTCCCACTTTGACCGCCGGTCGCTGCACCAGCTGCCAGCGCATGTCGTGCGGCGGCAGCTCGCGGTTGATCGGCTTGTGGTGGATGGGGTCGAAGAAGCGGATCACCTCTCCGTGGACGTACAGCGCGCGCGGGACGAAGAGGGGTGGTCCCATCAGCACGGCCGCCGCCTCGGCGATGGTGGTCTTGCCGTTGCCCGGCGGTCCGTAGAGGAACACCGCCTCGCGTGCGCTGAGCGCCGGTCCGAGGTGGTCGAGCACCACGTCGGGGAGCACGAGGTGGCCGAACGCCTCGTGCATGCGGCTGCGGTTGATGGCACCGTCAACGGTGGCCTGCTGCTCGGCCATGGCGGCGTACTCGCCGATCGGCACCGGCGCCGGGCCTGCGTACTGGTTCAGGTCGAGAAGCTCGCGGGCCCGCTGCCGGCCGGTGCTGGAGATCTGGTACATCATCCCCGCGTTCATCGGCTCGCCGGGTTTGAGGTCGTCCAGGCGCACGCCTATCGCCGCCACGTACCCCTCATCACCCAGGAACTTCAGCGCGCTCTCAACAAGGCCGAAGCTGATGCAGATGTGGACGGCGATGTCCCGCCCCATCATGGTGCCGTTGAAGTAGAGAACCTTGAGGACGAGGTCGCCGATGAAGCTGGCCGGGAGTCCGGTCTCCTCGAGGGTCCGTGGCGGCGGCGGCAGAGCGATCGGCGATTGGACCGGCGTCGGGAATGTGAGAGCGGCCATCGCTCTCGATTGTGGCATCGGCTCCCCGACCGCCCTTGCTCCGTTGCCAAGCCGCGTCATTCGGTGACAGAAGATTGGACGGCGGTGCTACGGTGTCTCCCGATGCAGACTGTTCCCATCGACGAAGGCGCGACCGGCAGGCGCCGGGTCGGCCCCTTCTGGATCGAGGAGGGAATGGGCCTGGTCGTGGCCGGAGCGGTCATCCTGGTCGTGGTGGCCGCGTTGTACGTTCTCGCGTGGGGGCTGCGCCCGGCGTAACCGGTGCCGTGGGTGCCCGTTCCACCGGGGACGAGCGACTCTCGAGAGGAGTGATTGACTGTGGGCACGGGGTCTCCCGGCTCGCGCCGAAGGCGGCGCGAACCGTCGCTGCGCGCCGCCCGGCTGACGCCCACCCGAGCGGCGACAGCAGGCACCAGGGTCCGCCGGCGCCGGGCCAGCGCCAACCGGCCCCGGCGGAACAAGGTGCGGATCCTGGTCATCGCCCTGGCGGTGACCGCCGCGGTCAGCGGTGCGGGGGTCGCCGCCGCGTTCATCGGCTACGCGTCCTACCGCACCCAGCTTCCCGACGCGGCGACGGTGGCGGCCATGGAGCCGTCGCTCGACACCCACGTGTTCGACGCCAAGGGGAACCTCATCGGCGTCTTCAACGACACCGACTTCCGCCACGTCCACGCCTCGCTCGACAACATCACGCAGTTCGCGAAGCTGGCCACCATCGACGTTGAGGACCGGCACTTCTTCAATGAGGGATCCTGGGACCTGCCGCGGCTCATCAAGGCCGGCTGGGACGACCTGCGACACAACGGCAGCACGCAGGGCGCGTCGACCATCACCGAGCAGCTCGCCAAGATCTCCTTCTTCAACGCGCCGCAGCGTTCGATCGACTACAAGATCAAGGAGATCGTGCTCGGCAACGAGATCGACTCCAACTTCAGCAAGAACCAGATCCTCGAGATGTACCTGAACCGGGTCCCCTACGGGAACCACGCGATCGGCATCGAGACAGCCGCCGAGCTGTACTTCTTCAAGTCCGCCGACCAGCTCGACCTCGCCCAGTCGGCGATGCTGGCCGGGCTCCCGCAGTCGCCGTCGGTCTACCAGCCGAACATCCACGACCCCAACCTCGACGTCAACCCTGCTGCCAAGAACCGCCAGCTGCAGGTTCTCGACGCCATGGTCGGCAACGGCGACATCACCCAGCAGCAGTCGACCGCCGCCTACGCGGAAAAGCTGGTCTTTCACGACTGGTCCGAGAGCAACCCCAACCCCTATCCCGATGTCATGGACTACGTGCAGAGGTACCTGAACTTCAACTTCGGTGACAGCTTCAAGCAGCCGGGCGGCTGGGACGTGTTCACCACCATCGACCCGGCCATGGAGGTGGCGGCGCAGACCTCGTTGCACAACGGCATCGCGGCGATCCGCGCCGCGCACAACGCCAAAGACGGCGCGGTGGTGAACATCGACCCCAGGACCGGCAAGGTGCTGGCGATCGTCGGCGCATGGGACCACGCCGACCCCGACGACGGTCAGACGGACATGGCGCTGCAGGGACGAAGTCCCGGCTCGACGATCAAGCTCTTCACGTACAGCGCGGCGATCGCATCCCACCTGTTCACCATTCAGACACCCATCCTCGACGCCCCGGTGCACCTCAAGGCGGGAGACGGCGGCACCTACTCCCCGCTCAACTACGACCGCAAGTACCACGGCACCTGCGCGCTCAAGGTGTGCTTCGGAAACTCGTTCAACATCCCCGCCGTCAAGGTGGAGGCAGCGGTCGGGATCCCGTACATCACCAACCTCGAGATCGCGGCAGGCCTGACGTCGCTTGCGGACCCCGCAAACCGTCCCGGTCCGCAGAGCTACTCCGCCACGCTCGGTGGTGTCCTGGTCACCCCGCTGGAGCTGGCGGACGGGGCCGCGACGCTGGCCGACCTCGGCGTTCACCATGACCCGAGCCCCGTCGACCACATCGTCGACCGCACCAGCGGCAGGACCATCTTCCAGCTCAACCCCGCCACCACAGCGCGACAGGTGATCCCCCAGAACGTGGCCTTCATCATCGACGAGATCACCAGCAACGACAGCAACCGGGTGGTCGAGTTCGGCCCGCACAGCGACCTCACCCTGCCTGACCGCCGGGTCAGCGCCAAGACCGGGACGGCAGAGTTCTTCCTCGACAACTGGACGGTGGGCTGGACCCCCGACATCGTCACCGCTGTGTGGGTCGGCAACCCCTTCAACTCGTGCCTCAAGGGCGCCGACCGCGGCACCATGCAGGCGGCGATCTCACGCGGCAACATGGTGTACACCGGCCAGACCGTCGACGACCCCTTCAGCCCGGTCGACCTCGCCCACTACCACCTGCAGCCGCTGAACGGGGCGTGCGGGCACCTCGACAACTCCTCCGGTATCACCGGTGCCGCCCCCATCTGGAACGCGGACATGAAGGCCGACGTGGCCGGGACCAAAGCGGACTGGTACACGCCCCCGAAAAACGTCATCCAGGTGGGCAGTGGTGACAATGCCGACTGGTTCCTGCCCGGCACCGTGAGCCAGGCGCCCCCGTGCTACTACTACGGTTCGCCCACCGCGGCGCCGCCGACCGGGGCCCGGGCCGCCTGCGTGTACGGCGGCGTCACCGGGCCGCCCGCGCCGACCGTCCCCAAACCC
>JALYTM010000138.1 GCA_030854305.1 Candidatus Dormiibacterota bacterium | reverse complement strand
GACCGGCGTCGCCCGCGAGGTCGCGGCCATCCTGGTGGCGGCCCGGCGGCGCTTGCTGGCCGGCACCTCAGTCGTCCAGCTTGAGGACGGCCATGAAGGCCTCCTGGGGAATCTCGACGTTGCCCACCCGCTTCATCCGCTTCTTCCCCTCTTTCTGTTTCTCGAGCAGCTTGCGCTTGCGGGTGATGTCGCCGCCGTAGCACTTGGCAAGGACGTCCTTGCGCATCGCCGACACCGTCTCGCGGGCGACGATCTTGCCACCGATCGCCGCCTGGATCGGCACCTCGAAGAGTTGCTTGGGGATCAGCTGGCGCAGCCGCTCGGCCAGCTTGCGCCCGTGGGCGGCTGCCTTGTCGCGGTGCACGATCATCGACAGCGCGTCGACCCGCTGGCCGCCGACGAGGATGTCGAGCTTGACCAGCTTCTCCACCCGGAAGCCGGTGATCTCGTAGTCAAGTGACGCGTACCCGCGGCTGCGCGACTTCAGAGCGTCGTAGAAGTCGTGGATGATCTCGCCCAACGGCAGGTCGTAGATGATCGCCACCCGGCCACCGGGCTGGTACTGGAGGTCGAGCAGCTCGCCGCGACGCTCCTGGCACAGCTCCATCAGCGGACCGACGTATTCCTTGGGGGCGAAGATCGTCGCTCTCGTGCGCGGTTCCTCGATGTGCTCGACCGTGGCCGGGTCGGGGAGCATCTCGGGGTTGTCGACGGCCACCGTCTCGCCGCTGCGCAGGCGTACGCGGTACTCCACCGTCGGTGCGGTGGTGAGCAGGTCGAGGTTGAACTCGCGCTCGAGTCGCTCCTGGACGATCTCCATGTGCAGCAGCCCGAGGAACCCGCAGCGGAAGCCGAAGCCGAGGGCGGCCGACGACTCCGGCTCGTACACCAGCGAGGCGTCGTTGAGGTTGAGCCTCGACAGCGCCTCCTTCAGGTCCTGCACGGTGTCGGAGTCGATGGGGAAGATGCCCGCGAAGACCATGGGCGTGACCGTGCGGTAGCCGGGCAGCGCGTGCGCGGCCGGGCGCTCGGAGTCGGTGACGGTGTCGCCCACCTTGCTGTCGCGCACGTCCTTGATGGAGGCGATGAAGTAGCCCACCTCACCGGTGCCGAGCACGCCGGTCGACATCATCTGGGGGCGGAACACCCCCACCTCGTCGACGACGAAGTCATGGCCGGTCGACATCATCCGGATGCGGCGGCCCTCACGGATGCTCCCGTTCACCACCCGCACGTAGACGATGACGCCGCGGTACGCGTCGTACTTGCTGTCGAAGATGAGCGCCTCCAGCGGCAGCGACGGATCCCCGCCGGGAGGTGGCACCCGGGCCACCACCGCCTCGAGGATCTCGTCGATGCCGATGCCCTGCCGTGCGGACGCGAGGATGGCGCCGCTGCCGGGAAGGCCGATCACCTGCTCGATCTCGCCACGGACCAGTTCGGGGTCGGCGGCCGGGAGGTCGATCTTGTTGATCACCGGGATGATCTCGAGGTCGGCGTCCAGGGCCTGGTAGACGTTGGCGAGCGTCTGTGCCTCGATGCCCTGCGAGGCGTCGACCACCAGCAGGGCCCCCTCGCACGCTGCCAGTGAGCGCGAGACCTCGTACGCGAAGTCGACGTGACCCGGGGTGTCGATGAGGTTCATCTCGTACGTCTTCCCGTCGCGAGCGGTGTACTCGAGGCGGACAGCCTGCGCCTTGATGGTGATGCCACGCTCGCGCTCGAGGTCGAGGCTGTCGAGGAGCTGGTTCTGCATGTCCCGCATCGCAACCGTGCCGGTTCGCTCGAGGAGGCGGTCGGCGAGCGTGGATTTGCCGTGGTCGATGTGCGCGATGATGCAGAAGTTGCGGATGAGGTCGAGATCACGCGAGCGCACGGGGCGTCATCCTAACGGCGCGCCGCTTCCGCTCATCCTGACGCTGCTGCTCAGCGCCTGCGGTTCCGGCAACGCGCCCATCGTCACCGCCTCGCCCACCGGGCAGGCGACCGCCGCCGCGACGCCGACACTTCCCCTCACCCTCGCCGTGGGCCAGGTGCTCGCGGCGTCGTTCAGCGGCGCGGTCATCACACCCGCCGTGCGCCACCTCATCGTCGACGACAAGGTGGGCACCATCCTCCTGTTCCGCGCCAACTTCGGGAACGCGGCCGGCCTGCAGCGCATGACCGCTGCCCTGGAAGCGCTGGGGCGGGAGGCGGGGCTGCCGGCACCGCTGATGGTGACCATCGACGAGGAGGGCGGCACCGTCGATCAGCTCGGCGACGGCATCAGCCTGCTCCCGTCCGAGCAGTCGCTGGGCTCCACCCCACCGGTGTCGATCCGCACCCGGGTGGCCGTGATGGCCCGCGGCCTGCGGGCGGAGGGCGTCGGGCTCGACCTCGCACCGGTGGCCGACCTCCGGACCAACCCCGCCGACGCGGTCATCGGCAGCCGGTCGTTCGGGCCCGATGTGGTGGCCGCAGGGCCTCGCGTCGCCGCCTGGGTCGAAGGCCTCCACGACGGCGGGGTGGCGGCGACCCTCAAGCACTTCCCCGGCCTCGGAGGAGCCGCCGGCGATCCCCACAGCGAGGTGGTCAGCGACCCGGTGACCCCCGCGCACTGGCTGGCCACCAGTGCTGCCAGCTTCTCCGCGGGCATCGGCGCTGGGGCCGACGCGGTGATGACCACGTCCCTGCGCGTCCCCAACCTCGACCCGACCGACCGCCCGGCCCTGCTCTTGCCCGTGATCGTCCGACTGCTCCGCGACACCCTCCACTTCCGGGGGGTGATCGTCACCGACTCGCTGAGCATGGCCGCGGTGGGCGAGTCGATGCCACGCGCCACCGTCGACGCCGCCGCAGCCGGGAACGACCTGATGCTGATGTCCTCGGGCAGCGCCGTCCTCGAGGACCAGGCCGACGCCCTGCTTCTCGACGCGGTGCGGACCGGCCGGGTCGCGCAGTCGCAGATCGAGGCGTCGGCGCAGCGGGTGATCGCGCTGCGCACCAGGTACGGCGGCAGCGTGGCACCCGTCTCCGCGTCCCGCCCGACTGCCCGGGACACGGGTCAGATGACGGTCCTGACGCCTATGATCCGTTCATGCCAAGCGCCAGCAGCTGGACGACGCCGCGTCCACCGGTTCCCCCCGACCCCACCGGCGGCAAGCGGGCGCTGGTGCTCTGCGGCGGTGGCATCACCGGGCTGACCTACGAGATCGGGGCGCTGCGGGCGCTCGACGACCTCCTGGTGGGCAGCACCGTCAACGACTTCGACATCTACGTCGGCACCAGCGCCGGCTCGCTGGTGGCCGCGCTGCTGGCCAATGGGATCACACCGACGGAGATGGCGCTGGGCCTGGAGGGCAGCCCCTCGCGGGTGCGTTCGCCGTCGCAGTGGACCATCTACCAACCCAACATCGGCGAGGCGCTGGGGCGGTTGCTCAAGCTGCCGCGGGTGATCCGCGAGATCGCGTGGGAGCTGGCGCGGCATCCCGGCCGCCTCAACCCCATCGACGTGCTCGGCATGCTCAGTCCACTGCTGCCCTCCGGCATCTTCAGCAGCGACGAGCTGGTGCGGTATCTCGAGGAGATCCTCGGCTCCGACGGCTGCACCGACGACTTCCGCAAGCTGGCTGCGGAGTTGCACATCGTCACCTGCGCGCTCGACTCGGGCCGGCGCGTTGTCTTCTCACGCCTGAGCGGGCGCGGCCACGTGCCCATCTCGCTGGCGGCGGCCGCCAGCAGCGCCGTCCCGGTGCTGTTCAAGCCGGTGCAGATCGACGGGGTGGACTACGTCGACGGCGGCATCAAGGGCATCTCGGCGATCGACGTCGCCGTGGCCCGCGGAGCCACGCTGATCGTCGCCATCAACCCGATCGTGCCCATCGACGCCACCCACCTCTCGCCGCCCAACGGGGTTCGCGACCTGGTCGGGGAGCATCTCGCCGACATGGGCATGCGCGGCATCTACAACCAGGTGTTCCGGGGAATGCTTCACGACGGCATGCTCGACCACATTCGCCTGGTGCGGAGCGAGCACCCGGACGTCGACATCCTGCTGATCGAGCCGCGCCCCGATGACGAGAAGATGTTCTTCCACGAGGTGATGTCCTTCAGCGCCCGGCTGATGGTGCTGCAGCACGGCTACGAGTCGGTGAGCAACGGCCTCTATGACACGTGGGGCTACCTCCGCCGCATCCTGCCCAAGCACGGCATCCACATTTCGCGCCGCAACATCGAGCGCAAGCCCGTGCAGGTGCCGGTGGAGAGCTACCGGATGCCCAACCTGCTGCAGCGGCTGATGAGCCAGACCGTTTTCGCGCGCCGGCCGCCCCTCTCCGTCATGGAGGACGAGGACGCGGCGGTCTAGGTGGCCCGGCAGCGCTGACCGTGCTTAGGAGCCGGTCCCGTTGCCCCCGTTGAGGCCGGCGGCGTGCCGCATCAGCTCGCCCAGGTCGACGCTGCGTTTGGTCCCGGCGACGGCCGGCCGCACCCGGTGCGCCAGCACGCTCGGGGCCACTCGCTCGACATCCTCGAAGGTCACGCGGTCGCGGGACTCGTAGGCGGCGAGCGCCTGTGCCCCCTTGCGGGTGACGATGTCGGCGCGGTGGCCGTCGACCTCCAGCTCGATCCCCACCGCGGCGATCCCCACCAGGATGCTGCGGTCGACCTCCACGTCCGGGAGGCTGCGGATCGCTCGCGAGATGCGCGCCGCCTCGGCCGTCTCCAGCTCCTGGTAGCTGGTGACGAACGCCTCGGGGTCGTCCTCGAAGGCCTCGCGGCGCTCCACGATCTCCACCCGCTGGGTCACGTCGCGGATGCCGGCGACGTCGACACAGAGGCCGAAGCGGTCCAGCAGCTGCGGGCGCAGCTCCCCCTCCTCGGGGTTCATGGTGCCCACCAGGATGAAGCGGGCCGGGTGCGACACCGACACGCCTTCGCGCTCGACGGTGTTGAGGCCCATGGCGGCGGCGTCGAGGAGCACGTCGACGATGTGGTCGTCGAGCAGGTTCACCTCGTCGACGTAGAGGATGTTGCGGTTGGCCTCGGCCAGGACGCCGGGCTCGAACCGCTTCTCCCCGGTCTTGATGGCGGCCTCGATGTCGATACTGCCGACCACGCGGTCCTCGCTGGCGTTGATGGGTAGCTCGACCACGCGCATCTGCCGCATGGCGCGGGGCAGGTTTTCACCGGCCGCCGCGCGGGCGGAGCAGTCGGCGCACTGCAGCTCCGGCGAATCCGGCGGGCAGCCGAACTGGCAGCCGATCACCACCTCCTGCTCGGGCAGAAGCCGGGCC
>JALYTM010000137.1 GCA_030854305.1 Candidatus Dormiibacterota bacterium | reverse complement strand
CCCCGGCGAGGAGGTGTGCGGTGTGATCACCTCGGGTGGAACCGAGAGCCTGATCAACCCCATGCTCGTGTACCGGGAGTGGGGAAGGGTCGAGAAGGGCATCGTCGCACCCGAGGTGATCATCCCCGAGAGCGCCCACGTGGCCCTGCAGAAGGCCGGGCACCTGCTGGGCATCAAAGTCCTGCGCGCTCCGTTGACCGACGAGTGGGTGGGCGACGCGGCCTGGATACGCGACCACATCACCGCCAACACGGTCGCACTGGTCGGCTCTGCGGGGAGCTATCCCTACGGGCTCGTCGACCCCATCGGCGAGCTCTCCGACATCGCCCTGGAGCACAACATCGGCCTGCATGTCGACGGCTGCCTGGGCGGGTTCATCCTCCCGTGGGGCGAGCGGCTCGGCTATGCGATCCCGCCTTTCGACTTCCGCCTTGCCGGCGTGACGTCGATTTCAACCGACACCCACAAGTACGGGTACGCCCTCAAGGGCACGTCGGTGCTGCTGTATCGCAACAACGCCCTGCGCCACCACCAGTACTTCAGCTACCCGGACTGGCCGGGCGGTATCTACCTCTCGCCCGGGCTCGCCGGCAGCCGCTCGGGGGGCCTGGTGGCGGCGGCGTGGGCGGCGATGGTGAGCCTGGGCGAACGTGGCTACCTGGAGATCGCGGCGCGAATCTTCGAGACCGCCGCCGCCATCCGCACAGGCGTCGAGGGGATCCCCGAGCTGGAGGTCTTCGGCGACCCAACCTTCCTGGTCGCTTTCCACTCCAACCAGGTGGACATGTTCCATGTCAACGACCACCTCATCGCCCACGGTTGGCGGCTCAACGCGCTGCACCTGCCGCCCGGCCTGCACTTCTGCGTGACACGGCCCAACACCGCCTCGGGGGTCGCAGACGCCTTTCTCAACGACTTGCGCGACGCGGTCGAGTATGCGAAGCAACCGGGGCTGGGCAGCGCCGCCAGCGGGGCGCTGTACGGACTGGGTGGAACCCCGTCGGGCAACGAGGCGCTCGACATGCTCTTCGAGGCCGCGCTGGACGCGATGTACGAGGTCGCGCCGGAGAGCGGCGCGTCGTAGCCGCGTGAAGGAGCCGTGGATCCTCGCCATCGACCTCGGGACCGGCGGCCCGAAAACCGGGGCGGTCACCCTCACCGGTGAGCTGCTGGCGCATTCGATCCGCTCGGTGCCCACCGACTACACGTCCCGCGGCCGAGCCACGCAGGAAACCGCTGACTGGTGGCGCGGCATCCGCGAGGGCGTTGCCGCGCTCCTCGCCAATGGCGTCGTGGCGGAAGACCTGGTGGGGGTGGGCATCACCGGCCAGTGGGGGTCGACCGTCCCAGTCGACTCGTCCGGCGAAGCGGCCGGCCCCTGCCTTCTCTGGGCAGACAGCCGCGGTGGTCCCTACTCCGCCCAGGTGCTCGGCGGCCTGGTTCGCGTCGTGGGTTACGCCCCGGCCACCCTGTGGCACTGGCTTCGCCTCACCGGCGGGGCGCCGTCGCCGCATGGTGCCGACCCACTCGGCCACCACCTGCTGCTGCGCCACGAGCTGCCGGAGATCTACGCGCGGACCGCGACACTGATGGAGCCGCTCGACTTCCTCGGGCTGCGACTGACAGGCAGGCGCGCGGCCACGCCGGCGTCGATGATCCTGTCCTGGCTCACCGACAATCGCAACGGAGGCAGGGCTGAGTACTCGCCGACGCTGGTGCGGCGCTCGGGGCGGGAGCGCGCGCTGCTTCCCGAGCTGCTCCCCACGGGCGGCGTGCTCGGCGGCATCCTCCCGGCGGTTGCCGAGGAACTCGGCCTGCCGGCGGGAGTGCCGGTGGTGGCCGGCGTGCCCGACCTGCACACGGGGTACATCGGGTCGGGGGCGGTCGCGCCGTATGCGGGGCATCTGTCGATCAGCACCACCGCCTGGGTCTCCTGCGAGGTTCCCTTCAAGCGCACCGACGTGCTGCACCAGATGGCGTCGGTCCCCGGCGTCAGACGGGGCACCTACCTGGTGGCCAACAACCATGAGACCGCGGGCCTTTGCCTGCAGTGGCTCCGTGACTCCGTGCTGACCGACAACGGTGAGACGCCGGGCTACGACCAGCTCACCGCCCTCGCGGCAACGGCACCGGCCGGGGCCGGCGGGGTCATCTTCACGCCGTGGCTGAACGGTGAGCGCAGCCCGGTTGAGGACCGCAGTCTCCGTGCCGCCTTCCTCAACGTGTCGATGGCGACCGACCGATCGCACTTGGTCCGCGCCGTGCTCGAGGGCGTCGCCTTCAACGCGCGCTGGCTCCTCGACGCCGTCGAGAAGTTCGTCCGGCGCGACCTGCCTTCCCTCCGGATCTTCGGCGGCGGCGCTTGCTCACCGCTCTGGTGCCAGATCCACGCCGACATCCTCGGCAGGCCGATCGAGCTGGTCGCGGAGCCGATGCACACCAACCTCCGCGGTGCGGCACTGTTCGCGGGCATGTCGCTCGGCCGCCTGCGCCTCGACGATGTTCCCGGCCGCGTGCGGGTGGTGCGCACCTTCGAACCGGGAACTGAGGCGACCACCGTGTACGCGCCGATGTACAGGGAGTACCAGCGTCTGTACCGGCGGCTCCGCGGCACCTACGCCACGCTCAACGGCCGATCCTGATGGCCACCGTGAGCACCTCGGTGCCGACGCCACCGGTGCCGGCCTCCGGCCGGCGATGGGTGATTCTCGGTTGCTACGCACTGCTCGCCGCCTGCACTCAGCTGCTGTGGCTCTCCTTTGCGGCTGTCGACACCCGTGCGGCGGCGGCGATGCACACCGACGTGGGCGCGATCGGTGACCTCGCGATCATCTTTCCGCTGATCTACGTCGTCCTGGCGCTTCCCACCGGGCGCTGGCTCGACGCGCGCTTCGGACAGGCGTTGGGCGTGGGCGCGGTGCTGACCGGAGTCGGTGGCGTGATCCGACTGTTGGCGCCGTCGTCGTTCGCCGTGCAGGTTGCGGGCCAAGTGGTGATCGCGGCGGGCCAGCCCCTGGTGCTCAACAGCATCACCAAGGTGGCTGCGCGCTACTTCCCACCGCATCAACGCGCCGCGGCGATCTCGGTGGGCACCGTCGCGCTGTTCGCGGGGATCCTCGCGGCCGTGCTGGCGGGCGCCCCCCTCATGGATGCGGGGGGCCTTCCGCTGCTGCTCGCCGTCGAGGCGGTGCCGTCGGTGGTCGCGGCGTTGCTGATGATCGCCGTGCTGCGCATGCCCGCCGCCTTCGCCGACGACACCAGCGCGGCGGTCAGCCTGCGCTGGCTCACCCACGACCGTTTCATGTGGAAGCTCGCGGCGCTGGTGTTCCTGGGCATGGGCACGTACAACGCGGTCGCCACCTGGCTGCAGCCGATCCTGCAGAACTACGGTGAGGGAAACGCCGCCGGCAACCTGGTGGCGCTGATGACCGGGGGCGGCATCCTGGGCGCTGCCATCCTGCCGTCGACCGTCGCCGCCCGGGATCGCAGACGCGCGCTGCTGATCACGGCGCTCTCGCTTTCCGTCGTCGTCTTCACCGCACTGGCGGTGCGCCAGGACGTGGCCTGGTACGCGGGCTGGCTGCTGATCGAGGGTGTTGTCCTCATGGCCAGCCTGCCAGTTGTGTTGGACTGGTCGGCGTTGCACACCGGCGTGGAGCGGCAGGGCGCCGCGTCCGGGTTCCTGCTCATGTGCGGCAACCTCGGCGGGTTGGTGCTGCCGGGTCTGGTGCAGGTGGTTCTCGGCAGCACGGCGCTGCCATTCCTGGTACTGGCGGTCGCCGCGGCACTCGGAGTGCCGGTCACTCTCCGCCTGCCGCGCGCGGGATTCGAGCGAAGCAACCGGAGCCGAAGGTCAGAGTTGAACTGACGACCTACCGCTGACGAGGCGGGAGGTGAGGGGGACGCGCGCTGAACTGTCCGACAGTTATGGGAGTGCTGCCAGAGCGATGACCCGTCTGCGGATCTCGTCGCGAACAGACCTCACGACGGTGACGTCCTTTCCCGCTGGATCCGCGAGTTCCCAGTCGACATACCGGCGGCCAGGGATGAAGGGGCAGGCGTCGCCACAGCCCATCGTCACGACCACTTCGGCCCACTCCGCATCTGCAGTGGTGAGGGCACGCGGAGTGTGGCGAGCTACGTCGATTCCAACCTCTGCCATGGCGTCCACCACCTCCGGATGCACATGGGCGGCGGGTGCCGAGCCAGCGGATCGCCCTTCGCCTCCGAGCTGCTCCCAGAAGGCCTGGGCCATCTGCGAGCGGCCGGCGTTCTGCACACACACGAAGAGCGCACGCGGGAGAGCACCGGTCATGACACGCGCTCAACCACGTGGGGAACAACGGGGTAGTCCCCGCCGGGACAGCCGCGCGGCATGATGACCTCCTATCGATGGGCGTCGATTGACCCGCCCAAGCATAGCGGCACGCATCGACAGCTGTCAATGGGTATCATGGGGGACGTGAGCGTGATGACAACCGCGGTGACGCTGACGGCGATGCAGCCAGAGGACTGGCCGGCCGTCCGCGACATCTACGCGGAGGGCATCGCTGCCGGCGACGCCACCTTTGAGACGGACGTACCCACGTGGGAGGCTTGGGACGTCGCTCATGTCCCCGCGCACCGACTGGTTGCGCGGCGCGGCGAGCAGGTCGTCGGATGGGCGGCGGCCGTACCCGTTTCCGAGCGGTGCGTGTACGGCGGTGTTGTGGAACACAGTGTGTATGTTGCCGCCGCCGCGCGCGGTGAGGGGATCGGCCGCCTGCTCCTTGACGCCTTCATCGCCTCCTGCGAGTCGGCCGGCATCTGGACCATTCAGAGTGGCGTGTTCCCCGAGAACGTCGCCAGCCTACGCCTGCACGAGGCGTGTGGATTTCGCCGGGTCGGCATCCGCGAACGCATCGGCCAGCACCACGGACGTTGGCGTGACGTGGTACTCCTCGAGCGGAGGCGGCGCGATGATTGACGTGGGCGTCCTGGCGACACGAACGAAGGGCTGCTGCCGGCAGCTCGAGGCAAGCTGCGTGAGGCCAGGCTGGTGACGAGGCAGAAGCAGGGGATCTGGGCCTTCTGCGCGCTGGCGCCTGACATGCCGGCCCTCGCACGTGAGGTCGTCACTGCGCTGTCCCGCGCCGGAGAGTGCAACTGGAGCCGACGGTCAGGATTGAACTGACGACCTACCGCTTACGAGGCGGGAGGTTTGTCGGGTGCTCGCCACGCGAATTGGATTGCAGCGACCTCCTTTCTCTTTCGTCGCTGCTGGACAGCATCTGCCACCCAAAGATGCAGTTGCTCCGGTACCTGCTTTTTGCCGGTCAACCC
>JALYTM010000136.1 GCA_030854305.1 Candidatus Dormiibacterota bacterium | reverse complement strand
GCGTAGCAACGGCGAAGGTGTCAGGCAAGGTGTCAGGAGCCGATCAGATGGCTCCGAAACGCCGGATCTGAGTTCCAAGGCGACGTAGCCAAGTGGTAAGGCAGAGGTCTGCAAAACCTCCATCGTGAGTTCGATTCTCACCGTCGCCTCAACTTTCCAAGCGGCCCTCAGCCGGATTGGACGTCGGCGGCGTTGCCCCTGGCAGTGGCAGCTGTGGGTGGTTCGGGGGGCAGGACGAACCCAACGTCGAGGGCCTCGGCGAGCAGGCGCAGCCGCACGTAGAAGCCTGCGGTGTGTGGCGAACGCGGCAGCCGCAGGCCGGCGAAGTCGTAGTGGTGGACCCATTCATGCAGCAGCGTGTTGAGGAACACCTTCGGCGAGATCACCTGCTGGCGCACCGCGGTGCGGTGGTAGATGCGGATGCGGGCCCGGCTGACCACTCCGCCGGCGAACCAGCACCGGTAGTACCCGTAGGTCTTGCTTTGCAGCCGGCGGCCGTCGTGCTGGTGGGTCTGCGGCCGGTCGGCCACCACAACCATGCACGGGGACAAGCCGGCCAGCGAGTTCAGCGTATCCACCAGGAGCTGTCCGAGGCGAGCCCGCTCGAGGTGGTCGTCCGCGCTCCCGAGGATGCCCATCACCAGCCCGCGCGCCACCACGTCGGGGTCGACGGGCCGGCCCGCATGCGCCTGGCTCAGCCGGTAGGCGGTGTCGGTGCGAGAGCGGCGGGCGAACATCTGCTCGCCCAGTGTAGACGGGGCGCGAGCACGCCGGCGTGGCGGCCGCCGGGGAGGGCGCTACCCTTCGCGTGGCCCCCGTGGCCCAACTGGCAGAGGCGGCCGGCTTAAACCCGGCTACGGTGTCGGTTCGAATCCGACCGGGGGCATCTCGACAGCATGGACGGCGGAACCGGACCAGGGAGGAAGGCATCAGTGGACCGCCGTCGCTCCGCTCGCGTGCATGCCGCTGTCGACACCGCCGTGCGTTGGCGTCTGGGTGCGTCGCGGTACGAGGCCGACGTCGCGCCGGGTGTCGAGGTGCCTGCGCCGGACCTCTTCTGGTCCGCCAGCCGGGTCGCCGGCCCGGCACCGATCCGTGTCACCGGTCGGTGGCGCCACCGGCACAGCCGCGAGCTGCGCCTCGAGGGGCTCAGCAACGGGCCGGGCACGCACCGCGGGGCCTCCGGTGTCATCGCCACCGCACAACTCGCCGACGGCCTGCCCGACGGTGCGCCGCTGATCCTCATCGTGCATGGGTACGCGGTGCCGGTCCCGTTCTGGGATGTGCTGCAGGCGCGTGCCCTCCGCCGCGCCGGGGCGCACACCATGCTGATCGACCTCCCGTTCCATCTGCGGCGTCGCGCGCCCGGACGGCGCAGCGGCGACGGCTTCTTCAGCGCCGACCCTGCCCACATCCTGGCCACCATCCGGCAGTCCGTGGAGGACGCTGCCGCACTGGTGGCATGGGCCCGCCGCGACGTGACCCCATGCGTCGGTGTCGTCGGCGTCAGCCTCGGCGGCCTGGTGGGCGCTCTCCTCGCCGCCCGGGTGCCGCTCGATGCGGCGATGCTGGTGGCGCCGTTGTGCGACGCGCCCTCCACCTTCATGCAGATGCTTCCGCGCAACGCCCAGCGCCGGCTCGGGATCCGCGGTGGACGTGGCGGGCAGTGGGGCGCCGACCGCACCTCCGCACGGGAGCGCCTGGACGCGGCGTTGGCACCGATCGTGCCCCGCAACCTGGTGCCGGCGACGCAGCCCTCGCGGATCACCCTGGTGCACCCGCAGCACGACCGCATCGTGGGTGCGGAGCCCGTCGCCGAGCTGGCTCGCGCCTGGGGGGTGGAGATGTGGGACTACCCCTACGGGCACATCACCGTCATGAACGCACCCGGAATCGGCGCCCGCATGCGTGAGCGGGTCATGGACACGCTGCTCGACCGGTCGGCGACGGACGGTCGGCTATTCTCGGCTCGATGAGCGACACCCGGCCCATAGGGGTCTTCGACTCCGGGGTTGGCGGCCTCACAGTCCTGCAGCGGATCCATGAGGACCTGCCGGGCGAGCGCCTCATCTACATCGCCGACCTCGCCCATTTCCCTTACGGCCCTCGATACCAGCACGAGGTTCGTGAGTTTGCCGAGCGCATCGTCGAGCACCTGGTCGGGCTGGACACCAAGCTGGTGGTGGTTGCCTGCAACACGGCGACGGCGGCCGCACTCGACGTGCTCCGCGAGCGCTTCGACGTGCCGCTCGTGGGCGTGATCGCCCCCGGCGCCCAGGCCGCCGTCGCCGCGACCACCAACGGGCGGATCGCGGTGATCAGCACCGAGGGCACCCGCGCCAGCCAAGCGTACGTGCATGCCATTCGCGAAGCCAACCCCGGTGTCGGCGTTCTCGGCGTCGCGGCACCGGAGCTCGTCGACATCGTCGAGGCCGGCGACGCGGGCAGCGTCCGTGCCGTCGCCGCTCTCGACGCAGTGGTGGGGGAGGCGCTTGCGTGGGGCGCCGACACGCTGGTGCTGGGGTGCACTCACTATCCGCTGCTCCGAGGGGCCATCGATCGAGTGCTCGCCGGGCGGCCGATGACCGTGGTCGACAGTGCCGAGACCACCGCCGCTCGCGTCCGCAGGATCCTTGCCGTGAACCGTCTCGACGGTGCCGGCGGGATGGCGGGCCCGCCGCGGTTGTTGGTCACCGCGGCTCCCGAGCGGTTCGCGGCCACCGCCGCGCTGCTGTTCGGCGACACCCTGCCGGAACCTGAGCTGCTGCCGTTGTGGGACGCTAACCCGGTGACGGGAGCTGTCAAATGAGCATGGTTGTCGACCAGCTGCTCGCACCCATCGCCACGGACCTCGTGGAGTTCGAAGAGCGCCTCGAGGCGTCGGTGGCTGCGGACCTCGGACCGATGGCGGATGCGATGGAGCACATCGTCCGCGCCGGCGGCAAGCGCCTGCGCCCGGCCCTGGTGCTGCTCGCGTCCGGCCTCGGCACGGCGGACCGCGACCACGTCTTCAACCTTGCCATGGGCATCGAGTTCATCCACACCGCCACCCTTGTGCACGACGACCTGATCGACAACGCCGGCACGCGCAGGGGCATCACCACCGTCCACGAGACCGTGGGGACGAACCCCGCCATCATCATCGGTGACTACTACTTCGCCAAGGGCGCAAACCTGCTGTCGTCGATCGGCGAGCCGAGCATCGACATGGCCATCAGCAACACGGTCATGACCATCTGCATGGGTGAGCTGCTGCAGCTGACCAGTCACCGTGACTACGACCAGACCCTCGAGGAGTACCACCGCAAGATCGCGCGCAAGACCGCCGCGTTGCTGGAAACCTGCTGCTACTGCGGCGCCATCGTCGCCCGCCTCGACGAGGAGCACACGGAGGCGCTGCGACTGTACGGCTACCTGCTGGGCATGGCGTTCCAGATCGCCGACGACGTGCTCGACTACACGTCAACTGCCGCCGAGCTGGGCAAACCGGTCGGCGCCGACCTGCGACAGGGCACAGTGACACTGCCGCTGATGCTCGCGCTCGACGACCCCGATCGCGGGCCGCGACTGCGCACGGCGCTGTCCCGTCTGCCCGTGAGCGATGCCGACTACGAGGAGGTTGTCGCCCTCGTCCGTTCATCGTCTGCCATCGAGCAAGCCGAAGCACAGGCACACGATTTCGCGATGCGCGCGCGCGCCCAGCTGGCCATGTTCGGCCCGTCCCCGGCCAAGGACACCCTCGAGGCGGTGTGCGACTACGTGGTGGACCGGCGCAGCTAGCCGACCACCGCAGCCGAGCTACCGTCTACCGCAGCGCGCCGAGCCGCACCAGCTGCTCGCGAAAGCTGAACGCCCAGCACCCGAGCACCACGGCAGCCACGACCAGTCCCCCCGCCTCGACCACCGCAGCCGGGACCACGCCCCCGGCCAGCGAGTCACCGGAGGCGGCGGCCACCGCGTAGCGCACCGTGCGGGTGACATCGAGCACGGCGATCAGCCCGAGCGCGACCAGGCCGGCGCGCACGATGGTGTACTCGCGGAACAGCCCAGCGCGCATCTGCTGCAGTGTCATCGACTCCAGTGGCACGCGTCCGGCCGGGGGTTCGGGCGCACCGCGCCGCATCCGCACCACGGCGACGCCGAAGAACACCGCCGCCGCCCACCCGGTCCACGCCGTGGCAATCGTCGGGCCGGCGCCGAACAGGCGCGCGATCCGCCCGCCCCCTGACTGTGCGAGGTGGTGCTGCAGCAGAAGAGCGCCCTGGGCGACCCCGACGCACAGGGCGAGCACCACCACGACCAGCAGCACACGGAGGGGCGTCGTCGCGCGTCCGAGCAGGAACAGGTCGGCGATTGGCCGGCGAACAGGGTCGGGTGGGCCATCGTCCGCCATCACCGTCATTGTAAGTTGGCATCGAGATGCCGACACACAACACCCCGCCGCGCCTGCTGCGGCTGGTCACGTACAACATCCTGCTCGGCGGTGCCCGGCGCGAGCAGCACATCACCGCCGTGCTCGGTCGCGTGGACGCCGACGTCATCGCGCTGCAGGAGGTGAGCAACCGCGACTTCGTGGAAGAGCTCGCCGGCGCGCTGGGAATGCGCGTGATGGTGGGTGAGGCCGGCGACGGCAGCGGCGTCAACATCGCGGTGCTGTCCAAATTGCCGGTGCGACGCTGGCACAACCACCAGCACCGCGGCAGGATGCTGCGCAGCCACCTGGAGTGCGAGGTGGAGACGGGGGGACGGGCTCTGCCGGTGGTTCGCGTCCATTGCGTGCACCTGGCGGCGCGCTTCGGGGAGCGCGCCAAGGGAGAGGTGCGCCGCGGTCGCGAGCTGTCGGCTCTCCTCGGTGACATCGGCGACCACAGCGACCTTCCCCACCTGGTGACCGGGGACTTCAACTCGCTGGCACCGGGCGACAGCCTGGCGGCCACCGCATTCTTCCGCAAGATGGCCGAGCTGCGCCGCGCCAAGGCGTTGGTCCGTCACCCCAGCGGGCTGGTGGGACCACGGCGCGACGACGCCGGCGCGCCGGTCGACGTCGACGCCGAGGTCAATGACGCCTGGCTGAGGGCAGGTGTCGACCCCCGGCTCGACGTGGGCATCCCGGTACTGCCGTTCGTGGTGTACCCACTCACATCGGTGCTGCCGCGCACCCGTGCCGTCGACCGGGCGCTCGGCCGCCTGATCGAGAGGTGGACAGTGGCACGCATGCTCGACGGCGGCTACGTCGATGCCTACCGCCGTCTCCATCCCCGCGCCACCGGGTACACATGCGCCACCTGGACGCCGGCCGCGCGTATCGACTACGTGTTCACCGACG
>JALYTM010000135.1 GCA_030854305.1 Candidatus Dormiibacterota bacterium | reverse complement strand
GTGTGACGTTGGTCACACAAGCCGGTCGGCTACGGTGTCGTCATGGCCAAGCGCCGGCTCGACGCCCTGCTGGCCGATCGCGGCCTGTTCGAGTCGCGCAGCCGCGCCGCCGCCTCCGTGCTCGCCGGCGAGGTTCGCATCGGGTCAGACGGCGCCCGGGCGACCAAGCCGGGGCAGATGGTCACCGACGACGCCGAGCTCCACCTCGACGAGCGACCGCGCTTCGTCTCCCGCGGCGGCATCAAGCTGGCCAACGCCATCCGGGCCAGTGGGATCGACCCGGCCGGCCGCCTCTGTCTCGACGTCGGGGCGTCGACCGGCGGGTTCACCACCGCGCTGCTCGAGGCGGGGGCGGTGCGTGTGTACGCCGTCGACGCCGGCCACGGCCAGCTGCTGGGGTCGCTGCGTCAGGATCCGCGCGTCGTCAACCTCGAGGCGGTCAACGTCGGTGAGCTTGGCACCGCGCTGGTGCCCGAGCCGGTCAAGGTGGTCACCGTCGACGTCACCTACCTGAGGCTGTGCGACGCGGTGGCACAGCTGGACCGCATCGTCGTCGCCGGCGCGGACCTGGTCGGCCTAGTCAAGCCGATGTTCGAGCTGCGCCGTGCCACCGCTCCCGGCGACCGGGGCAGCCTCGACGCGGCACTGGCGGTCGCGGTTGCCGGCGTGGAGGCGGCGGGGTGGCGCGTGAGGGGGACGATGGACTCACCGGTGACGGGCCGCCGAGGGGCCGCGGAGATGCTGCTCTGGGCGCGGCGCGAGTGACGGCTGCCGAGTTCGGGCCGTGCTATGCTGCCGCTGTCGACGCCACATGGCGCCGCCAAGAGGGCCCGTGCGCTGCGGACCCCACCTCCCGGGTCCGCCTTGGGGGTCCAGAACGGACATGGCCTGGATAGCGGATCGCTGTCCAGGTTTTTTTGTTGGAGGTTGCCACCCATCGCGTTCCGAGAGTTGAGGATCAACGAGCAGATCCGCATCCCGCAGGTGCGTCTCTTCGACGACACCACCGACGAAGCGCTCGGCATCGTTGCCATCGACGAGGCCCGGCAGCTCGCTGTCGAGCGCGGTCTCGACCTGGTCGAGGTGGCCCCCACAGCCCAGCCGCCGGTCTGCCGCCTGATGGACTACGGCAGGTTCAAGTTCGAGGCGCTGAAGCGGGAGAAGGACAGCCGCCGCGACCACAACGTGGTCCAGCTCAAAGAGCAGAAGCTGCGTCCGAAGATCTCGGACCACGACTTCATGACCAAGCTGGCGAAGGTGAAGCAGTTCCTCGGCGAGGGTGACAAGGTCAAATTGACAATCATGTTCAGGGGCCGCGAGATGGTCCACCAGGAGTTCGGGCGCAAGCTGCTCGATCGCATGACCACGGAGCTCCGCGACCTGGCGATCATTGAGAGGTCGCCACTGGTCGAGGGTCGCAACATGATCATGATCCTCAGCCCGACCGTGAAGAAGCAGGCCCGCGGCGACCACGCCCACGAGCAGGGCGACAGGCACCGCGGCCACGACGAGCGCCCCGCAGACAACGGCCGGTCATCCACGGGGGCCGTGGCCACCGCTGAGACCGAAGCGCCGGTCGCGGTGCAGGAGGTTGCCGTGGTGGTGGACGCCATGGACGCCGGCGCGCCGGCACTGGCAGAGGCGCCAACAGCCACCCCGGCTCCGCCGGCGGCGAAGCCGAGCACAGCAAAGCCCCGGGCAGCCGCGTCGGCGAGTGCACCGGCCAGGAAGTCGTCCGCCAAGGGGAGGAGAGAGGATGCCAAAGATCCGGACGCATAAGGCCACGCAGAAGCGCTTTCGCATCACCAGCACGGGCAAGGTGATGCGCCGCAAGGCCTTCAAGTCGCACATGCTCGAGCACAAGAGCAGCAAGCGGAAGCGAGTGATGAACACGCAGCAGCGGGTGTCGCCGGCAGACGTCAAGCACGTGCGTCGCCTCGCCCCCTACCTGTAGAGCGGAGGAGGAGAGACCATGGCGAGAGTCAAACGCGGTGTCACCGCGCGAGCGCGACACAAGAAGGTCATCGAGCGTGCCGAGGGCATGCAGGGCGACCGCAGGCTGCACTTCAAGGCCGCCAATGAGGCGGTCATGCACGCGCTGTCGTACCAGTACCGCGATCGCAAGCTGCGCAAGGGCGACATGCGCGCCCTCTGGATCACTCGCATCAACGCGGCGGCGCGTCAGAACGGGCTGGCCTACAACCAGTTCATGCACGGGCTGAAGAACGCTGGCATCGACATCAACCGCAAGATGCTCGCCGACCTCGCGGTCGAAGACTCCGCGTCGTTCATCCAGCTCGTCGAGGTGGCTCGGGGCGCTCTGACGCCGGCGTGAGCGGCGCGGGCGCCAGTGAAGGCCCGGCGGCGCCGGGTGGCGGGAGCGACGACATGCATACCGTGGCCAGCGCGGCCCTGGACGCAGTCGCCGCGGCAACCGACGAGCGCGGCCTGGATGCCGTCCGCCATCGCTACCTCGGTCGCGGTGACGGGCTGCTCAGCGTGTTCCGCAAGAGCATCGGAGCCATCTCCGACCCCGAGGCCAGGCGCGGCATGGGGCAGACGGTCAACGAGCTGATCGGACGGGTTGGCCAGGCGATCGAGGAGCGGCGCCGAGCGCTCGAGGCGTCGGCCGGCGACGCCGAGCTGGCCGCCGAGGCCCTCGACCTCACTTGGCCGGCGCCGCCGCTGGTGCGTGGCCATCTGCACCCGGTCACGCTGGTTCTCCGCGACGTGCGGCGCATCTTCGGGCACCTCGGCTACATCGCCGTCGGTGGCCCGGAAGTGGAGTACGACCGCTACAACTTCACGCTGGTCAACATGCCACCCGGTCATCATTCGCGGGACACCCAGGACACCTTTTTCGTCGACGACGCTCGGCTGCTGCGGACCCACACGTCGCCGGTACAGGTCCGCAGCATGCTGCTGCGAGGCGCCCCGCAGCGTGTGATCGTTCCCGGCAAGGCCTACCGCCGCGACTACGATGCCACCCATTTCCCCATGTTCTTCCAGGTGGAGGGCATGTGCATCGACGAAGGCATCGCCCTCAGCGACCTCAAGGGCACGTTGGAGTTCTGCGCACGGTCGATCTTCGGCAATGACCGCGCCATCCGCCTCCGGCCCCACCACTTCGAGTTCACCGAGCCGTCCATCGAGCTCGACGTGTCCTGCGCGGTCTGCGGCGGCGACGGCTGCCGGCTCTGCAAGGGCACCGGGTGGCTCGAGCTGCTGGGAGGCGGCATGATCCACCCCAACGTGCTCCACAACGGCGGGATCGACATCGAGACGTACTCGGGGTTCGCCTTCGGCCTGGGGGTGGAGCGCATCGCCATCCTCGCCTACGGCATCGAGGACGGCCGCATGCTCTACGAGAACGACGTCCGCTTCCTGGCCCAGGGGTGAGCGGCTGGTGAAGGCCTCGCTGGAATGGCTGCGCGAGTACGCCGCGCTGGATGCACCCCTCGACGCCCTGGTCCAGGGACTCATCGACACCGGCACCGAAGTCGACCACGTCGAGCGTGGCCCGGCGGGCACGCTGGTGGCGCGGGTGGTCGCGCTCGAGCCCGTCCCCGAGTCGACCAAGGGGGTGCTCTTCGCGGACCTCGACGTGGGCGCCGGCGAGACGGTGCGCGTGCTCACCGGCGCACCCAACCTGCACGTCGGTGACCTGGTGCCGTACGCGCCGCCGGGGACGCAGCTGCCCGGCATGAGCGAGCCGCTCGGGGTGCGGGCCATGTTCGGCGGCAGGTACTCCTCGCCGGGGATGCTGTGCTCGGCCGCCGAGCTGGGCATCGGCCAGGATGCGG
Organism: Candidatus Dormiibacterota bacterium; assembly: GCA_030854305.1. GTDB lineage: Bacteria > Chloroflexota > Dormibacteria > Aeolococcales > Aeolococcaceae > Aeolococcus. The sequence continues at coordinate 1,527 of JALYTM010000135.1, read as the reverse complement.
ACGGCATCCATGTGCTCGACCGCGGACTGCCGGGCGAGCCCCTCCACGAAGCGCTCGACATGGACACCGTCCTCGACGTGGAAGTCACCACCAACCGACCCGACTGCCTCTGTCACCTGGGCATCGCGCGGGAGATGGCCGCCGCGATCGGGGAGACCGTCCGCGAGCCCGACACGGCGGTCGCCGAGGGGGTGCTCAGTGCGGCGAGCATCGCCCACCGCGCCGATGTCGACGTTCGCGACCCCGACGGCTGTCCTCGCTTCTCGGTCCGCGTCATCGAGAACGTGGTGGTGGGGCCGTCGCCGGCGTGGATGCAGCGGCGCCTGCGCGCTGTCGGCCTTCGCCCCATCAACAATGTCGTCGACGTCACCAACTACGTCGCCCGCGAGCTGGGCCAGCCGCTGCACGGCTTCGACCTCGACCGGTTCGTGGCCACGCAGGGCGACGGCGGTCGCACCGCGCACGTCGTGGTGCGGCGCGGACGCGACGAGGCGCTGCAGTGCCTCGACAACGTGGAGAGACGCGTCGGCCCCGAGGACCTGGTGGTCTGCGCCGGAGCGCACGGCGCGAGCATCGCCGGCGTGATCGGCGGCCAGGCCACCGCCGTCGACGAGTCGACGCGCAATGTGCTGCTCGAAGCGGCCAGCTGGGACGGCCCCACGGTGCGCGCCACCTCCAAACGGCTCGGCCTGCGGACAGACGCGTCGACGCTCTACGAGAAGAACCTCAGCGACACGCTGCCGCCCCTGGCGCTCGACCGGGCGGCGGGCATGATCGCCGAGCTGGGCGGCGGCCACGTGCTCCAGGGGACCATCGACGAGCGCCCCCGGCCGTTGCCGATCATCCCCCCGATCCCGGTCGCCGGAGCTGCCATCAGCGCGATCCTGGGCTACCCCGTGGACGCCACCGAGGCGGCCACTGTGCTGGCGCACCTCGGGTTCGAGGTGGAGCAGCACGGCGCCGACCTGCTGGTCCACGTGCCTCATTTCCGTCGCGACGTGACCATGGTGGCCGACGTGGCCGAGGAGGTGGGTCGCTCTTTGGGCTACGACCGGGTGCCGAGCACGCTCCCCGGTCGCCGGGTCGCGGTCACCGCCCCTGCCCCCGAGCAGTCGGTCGAAGACCGGGTCAAAGACCTGCTCGTCGGCGCCGGCTACGACGAGGCGATCACGTGGTCATTCACCTCCTCCGCGCTGGCAGGCTCACTGCCCGGCCTGGGCGCGCACCGCCGCCCGATCCGGCTGCGCAACCCGCTTTCGGAGGAATGGAGCGTTCTGCGTGTCACCCTGCTGCCGGGGCTGGTGGGCGCCGTCGCCGGCAACCTGCGCCGCGGCGTCGACGACGTGCGGCTCTTCGAGAGCGGTCGCGCCTTCTGGGAAGGGGAGCGACAGGGTGTCGTGCCCGGTTCAACGCCCGACGGAGAGGACCGGTCGCTGCCACCGCTGCCGGCCGAGCCGCTGCTGCTGGCGGTGGCGGCAACCGCCGATGACGCCGCCGGTGCCGCGAGCCAGCTGCGCGCCCTCCAAT
>JALYTM010000134.1 GCA_030854305.1 Candidatus Dormiibacterota bacterium | reverse complement strand
CGCCTCGGCGATGGCGGCCGCGCCGAAGTCCGGCCAGAGTGTCTCGGTGACGTAGATCTCCGCGTAGGCGGCCTGCCAGAGCATGAAGTTGCTGATCCGCATCTCACCCGCGGTCCGGATGATCAGGTCGGGATCGGGCAACCCCGCCGTATAGAGCGCGCCCGCGAGCATCGCCTGGTCGAGAGCCGCGAGGTCGGCGCCCCGCCGGGCGAGGTCACGGACCGCGGCCACGATCTCATCCCGCCCGCCGTAGTTGATGGCGACGTTGAGGACGGCACGGGTGTTGCCGCTGGTCAGCTCCTCGGCGGCGCTGACCTTCGCCTGGAGGCGGGGGCTGAGCTTGCTGCGGTCGCCGATGGCGCGGATCTGGATGCCCTCGGCGTGCATCTCTCCCACCTCGGAGTCGATGGTGTCGCCGAAGAGCTGCATCAGCGCGGACACCTCATGGCGCGGCCGCGACCAGTTCTCGGTGCTGAACGCATAGAGGGTGAGGATGTGGACGCCGGCGGCATGGGAGGCCTCCATCACCGGACGGATGGCGCGAACCCCGGCCCGGTGGCCGGCGACCCGCGGCAGGTGGCGCCCGCGGGCCCAGCGGCCGTTGCCGTCCATGATGATGCCCACGTGTCTCGGCAGCTCCGAAGACGCCGGCTCCGGGATCGCGGCTGGACGTGGCGGTCGTTGCATGTGGATGGGAAACGCCTCGTCGTGGAAAGCGGTTTCGGGACGGCTGAGGCCGAGGTGGTCAGACCTCGAGTATCTCAGCCTCCTTCTTTTGCGACAGGTCGTCAACCTTGCCGATGAAGCCGTCGGTGATCCGCTGGACCTCGCCGATGTTGCGCTCGATCTCGTCCTTGCTGATGTGGCCTTCCTTCTCCATCCGGCGCAGGTGGTCCACCTCGTCGCGACGGATGTTGCGCACGGCGACGCGGGCCTCTTCGGCCTTGTGTTTGACGAGCTTCACGAACTCCCGTCGCCGGTCCTCAGTGAGCGGCGGGATGGCGATGCGGATGACCTGGCCGTCGTTGCTCGGATTGAGCCCCAGCTGGCTGGTCTGCAGCGCCTTCTCGATGGCTCCGATGGCGCTGCGGTCATAGGGCTGGATCAGCAGCAGGCGGGCTTCCGGTGCAGTCACGCCGGCGATGCCCTGGAGCGGGGTCGGAGCCCCGTAGTAGTCGACCGAGAGCCGTTCGACCAGCGACGGCGTCGCCCGCCCGGTGCGAATCCCTCCCATCTCCTTGTGGAGCGCGTCGAGGCTCTTCTCCATCCGCACCTCGGCGTCGAGCAGCCGCTCCTCGATCTGGCCCTGGGAGTCCTCGGACCGGGTGCGGTCGCTCACGGCCCGTCACCGGCGGCGTCGACGCGGGTGCCGATGTCGTCGCCGAGCACGACGCGCTCGATATTGCCCTCGGCAAAGAGGTCGAACACGATGATCGGGGTGCCGTTGTCCATGCACAGCGTCAGCGCGGTGTTGTCCATCACCTCGAGGCCGCGGTTGAGCACCTCCATATAGGAGAGGTGGTGCAGGCGCTGCGCGGTGGGGTCCTTGACCGGGTCGGCCGTGTAGATGCCATCCACCTTGGTGGCCTTGAGCAGCACCTCCGCCCCGATCTCTGCCGCCCGCAGCGCAGCAGTGGTGTCGGTGGTGAAGAACGGGTTGCCGGTGCCGGCGGCGAGGATGACGACCCGACCCTTCTCGAGGTGCCGGATCGCGCGGCGCGGGATGAAGGGCTCGGCCACCTGCTGCATCGCGATCGCCGACTGCACGCGGCACTGCACACCGGTTCGCTCGAGTGCGTCCCGCAGAGCGAGGGCGTTGATGACGGTGGCGAGCATGCCCATGTAGTCACCGGCAACCCGGTCGAGCCCGTGGGCGCTCGCCTCCACGCCCCGAACGATGTTGCCACCGCCGATGACCACGGCCACCTCGACCCCAAGGGCGTGCACGGACTTGATCTCCTCGGCGATCCGCCGCACGGTGCCGTGGTGGATGCCGAAGGTGGACTGGTGTCCGAGCAGGGCTTCGCCGCTCAGCTTGAGGACGATGCGGCGGTACGTCGGCACGACGTCGGCCGAGATCGACGCGGCGCGAGCCGCGACCCCGGCCAACGAGGAGACCTCCGTCAGTTGGGCGACGGCGCAGCCACGTCGTCCTCCGTCAGCGCGGCACTGCTGCCGACCACCGCGGCGCTCTCGCCAACCTGGAAGCGCGCGAACCGGGCGACGGCGATGTTCTCCTTGAGCTTGGCCGCAGCCTCGGTGATCAGCTCGCTCACCTTCTTCTTGTTCTTCTCGTCACGGACGTACGGCTGCTCGACCAGGCAGATCTCGGCGAAGTACGCGTCCAGCTTGCCCTGGATGATCTTCTCGCGGATGTTCTCGGGCTTGCCCTCGGCCTGGATCGCGAAAATGGCGCGCTCGCGCTCGACGACCACGGGTGGCACGTCCTCGCGCCGCACGTACAGCGGCGTCCGCCCGGCGACCTGCAGGGCCAGCTCGCGAGCGAGCTGTTTGAAGTCGTCGGTCTTGGCAACGAAGTCCGACTCGCAGTTGAGCTCGATGAGCACGCCGAGCTTCTGTCCCGACACCCCGCCACCGTGGACGTAGGCCTCGACAACACCCTCGCTGGCGACCCGGCCGGCCCGGTCGGCGGCCCGCGCCATGCCCTTGGCCTTGAGCCAGTCCTGTGCTTTCTCGACGTCGCCGTTGCTCTCGGTCAACGCGGTCTTGCAGTCCATCATGCCCGCGCCGGTGAGCTCGCGGAGCTCCTTCACCTGTGCTGCGGTGATCTCTGCCATCACTGTGCCTCCGTGTCGGCGCCGGCGCCGGCGAACTCCTCGACGGCCACGGTCGCGGTGCCGTCCTCGTTCGCCTCGCTGGCTGCCTGTGCCTCAGCCGCTGCCTTCTCTGCCGCGGCCTGTTCCTCTCGTGCGCGCGCCGCGATCTCCTCCTGCTCGCGCAGCTCACGCTCACCGAGCAGCTGCTGACCCTCGAGGATCGCGTCGGTCAGCGTGTTGACGATCAACCGGCATGAACGAATCGCATCGTCGTTGCCCGGGATGACGTGCTGGATCTCGTTGGGGTCGCAGTTGGTGTCGACGATGGCGACGATCGGGATGCCCAGCTTGTTGGCCTCGCTGACCGCCAGGCGTTCCTTCTTGCAGTCGATGATGAAGAGCGCGCCCGGCACACGCTTCATGTTCACCATGCCCGAGAAGTTGTTCTCCAGGCGGTCGAGGTCGTCGCGGTGGACGTTGGCCTCCTTGGTGCTCATGCGCTCGAAGTCGCCCTTCTCCTGCAACGCGCGCAGCTCCTGGAGACGGCGCAGGCGGCGCTGGATCACCGGGAAGTTGGTGAGCATCCCACCCATCCAGCGATGGGTGACGTAGTACTGGTCGCTGCGTGCGCAGGCCTCTTTGATCGCGTCCTGGGCCTGCTTCTTGGTGCCCACGAAGAGCACCTTGTCGCCGTCGGCGACGAGCTGGCGCAGGAAGGCGCAGGCATCGTCGAGCTGCTTCTGCGTCTGCTGCAGGTCGATGATGTGGATGCCATTGCGCGCCGTGAAGATGTACGGACGCATCTGGGGGTTCCACCGGCTGGTCTGGTGGCCGAAGTGGACTCCGGCCTCGAGCAGCTGGCGGAGGGTTGTCGCCGGCATGGGCGTGCCTCCTCGGGTTGGGTGTATTCCTCCGCCCCGGATGAGCCGCCGCGCACGACCCCGACGATGCGGGGCACCCGTGCCGGCGTGGCCGAGGCGTGTGTGATGGCCTCAGTGTAACAGCGCCGGTTCGGGACCAAACCAGATCGGGGGGCAGACGTCCGCCGCCCCCGCCGCCGGCCACCCCGCCTCAGAGGATGTACTTGCGGAGGTCGTCGTTGCGGATGAGGTCGGTGAGGCGCGCGCGCACGTAGGCCGCGTCGATCTCCAGTGGGGCGCCGGTGAAGTCCTCGGAGCTGAAGGAGACCTCCTCGAGGATCTTCTCGAGGATGGTGAACAGGCGCCGGGCGCCGATGTTCTCGTCCTGCTCGTTGACGGCGTAGGCCTGGTGGGCGATCTCGGCGATCCCGTCGTCGGTGAAACGCAGGTCGACGTCCTCGGTTCCCAGCAGCGCCGCGTACTGGCGGGTCAGCGCGTTGCTGGGCTCGACCAGGATGCGCTGCAGGTCGGCCTCGCTGAGGCTGTTGAGCTCCACCCGGATGGGGAAGCGGCCCTGCATCTCGGGGATGAGGTCACTTGGCCGCGACATGGTGAACGCGCCGGCGGCGATGAAGAGCAGGTGGTCGGTATGGACCGGGCCGTAGCGGGTGGTCACCGTCGACCCCTCGAGCAGCGGCAGCAGGTCGCGCTGGACTCCTTCGCCACTGACGTCCGGTCCGTGCTCGCTGTGCTGGCCGCAGATCTTGTCGACCTCGTCGATGAACACGATGCCGTCGTCCTCGACGTCGCGAATGGCGTCGTCGTACACCCGATCCATGTCGATGAGCCGGTCGGTCTCCTCCTCGATCAGCACGGTGCGGGCGTCGGCGACGGTCATCCGCTTGCTGCGCTTGCGCGGCGGGGCCATCTGCGAGAAGAAGTCGGAGAGGGAAGTTCCCACCTCCTCCAGCCCGGTGCCCGCGAAACCCTCGAACGCGGGCTGGAACGGCTCCTCGATCTCCACGTCGATGAGTCGGTCCTCGAGTTGTTTGCCGTTCAGCCGGCGCTCGAGCCGGCGGCGGATGGAGCGACGGCGGCGCTGGCGGGCGGTGGTGTCGGCGTCGGACGGCTCGGCGCCGTCGACCGGGGCGGGCTTGGTCTCGTCACGCTCGTCGGCCTCGACCAGCGTGTCGAGAATGCGCGCGGTGGCGGCATCCCGGGCCCGCCCCTCCACGTCGGCGATGCGGCCGTTGTGGACCTCGGTGATGGTCTGCTCGAGCAGGTCGCGCACGATCGACTCGACGTCGCGACCGACGTAGCCGACCTCGGTGAACTTGGTCGCCTCCACCTTGAGGAACGGCGAGTTGGTGAGCCGCGCCAGCCTGCGGGCGATCTCGGTCTTGCCGACGCCGGTGGGGCCGATCATGAGGATGTTCTTGGGCAGCACCTCCTCACGCATCTCGTCGGAGAGCTTCTGCCGGCGAATGCGGTTGCGGAGCGCGATGGCCACGGCCCGCTTGGCCGCCTGCTGGCCGATGATGTACCTGTCGAGACGGCGCACGATCTCGGCCGGTCGCAGGTCATCGCCGTCCGCGGGGGATGTCACCTCCGGGGCAGGCCCGTCCCCCAGCGTGGCCGACCCCGCCTCGGGGAGCGGCCTCTCCCCCGCCGCGGCCGTCTCGGTGCCGTCCACGGGTGCCTCGACGGTGGTGAACAGCGCGCCCTGCGCAGG
>JALYTM010000133.1 GCA_030854305.1 Candidatus Dormiibacterota bacterium | reverse complement strand
GCGCGCCGGGCCGGCCTGGTGGCCAAGAAGCGTTTCGGACAGAACTTCCTCGTCGATCGCGGCGTGCTGCAGCTGATCGTCGACGCGTTGCACCCGACCGCTGACGACGACGTGCTCGAGATCGGCCCCGGAGTGGGGACACTGACCGGCGCGCTGGCCGCGCGCGCGCGCCGCGTGGTCGCCGTGGACGTGGACGAACGCTGTGTCGCCGCCACCCGGCAGACCCAGACGCTCAATGCCAATGTGACCGTGGTGCACGGTGACGCGCTCCGTGTCGACCCGGTGGCGCTGGGAATGGGGGACGGCTGGCTGGCCGCCGGGAACATTCCCTACAGCATCACCACCCCTCTTCTCACCACCCTCTTCGAGATGGACCGGCCACCGCGACGTGGCGTCTTCCTGGTGCAGCGGGAGGTGGCCGCGCGGCTGGCCGCGTCGTCGGGCGACTGGAGCCTGGCCACCGTCGCGGTCCGCAGTGTCGCCGACGTCGAACGCCTGGCGGACGTGCCGCCGGACAGCTTCGACCCGCCCCCGGCTGTTCATTCCAGCGTGGTCCGGCTCACCGCTGCCAGGGTGCTGGATCCCGCGGCGCGCCAAGGGGTGCTCGACCTCGCTCGGTTTGCCTTCCAGATGCGCCGCAAGACACTGCGCCATGGCATCACCCACGCCGCCGGCGGCGACGAGGCCGCCGCTCTCTGGTGGCTTGCGGAGGCGGGCATCGACGCCGGGCGACGACCGGGAACCCTCTCCGTGGAGGAGTGGCAGCGCATCGCCGCCGCGGCTACGCTTCGCCCGCAGCAGTGAGCACCCCGAACAAGGTTCCGATCCCACGCGGCGAGACGGCGCCACCGGCGTCGCAGCGTCGTACCCTGCACGCCGCCCGACCGGCGGTGCCCCCGGCCCCCGGCGATCGCCAGGGACTCCGTGCGGTGCTCAGCCACGCCGACTTCCGGCTTCTGTGGGGGGCGCAGGCAGCCAGCCAGCTGGCCGACAAGTTCCTCATGTTCACGCTGCTGATCGTGGTGTACGACCTCAGCCGCACTGCGTCGGTGCAGTCGGTGCTGATGATCGCCTACACGTTGCCGTCGGTCTTCCTCAGCGCCCCAGCGGGGGTGTATGCCGACCGCCACGACAAGCGCAGCCTGATGATCGCCACCAACCTCGTCCGTGGCGCGCTGGTCCTGCTGATCCCCTTGGTGGAAGCCCTCCCGGTGGTGGGTGGCCAGGCCTGGCCGCTGATCGTGATCACCTTCCTGTTCAGCGCGGTCGGGCAGCTGTTCGCGCCCGCCGAGGCGGCGAGCATCCCCAGCCTGGTCTCGCGCGACCAGATCATGGGTGCCACGTCGCTGTTCATGACCACTGTCATCCTCACCCTGGTGCTGGGTGTGCCGTTGGCCACCCTCGCGATTCGCGTCGTCGGCGAGCGCGCCCCGTTCTACGCTGCCGCGGTGCTGTTCGGGCTTGCCGCCCTGGCGGTCTGGCGGATCGGCACGCCACTCCGAGCGACCCGCTCCACCACCGCGCCGACCACCCTCCGCGGGGAGCTGCGCGAGGGCATCGCGGTGATCACCGGCAACCCCGCCATCCGCCTCGGCCTGTACCAGCTGGCCATCGCCCTCGTGGTGGTGTTCACCGTGTTCGCACTAGGCCCCGTGTTCCTGGTGCGCGAGCTGCACCGCTCGGACAAGGACACGTACCTGGTGCTGATCCCGGCCACGCTCGGCCTGGTGGGCTCGGCCGTGGTGCTGGGCCAAACCGTTGGGGCACGGCTGTCCAAGGCCGCCACCCTGGTGGTGTCGCTCGCGGTCGCCGGTGCGTCCCTTGCGGGGGTCGGTGCCAGCCCACCGCTGCTGCGTGCGATCGGCCAGCCGGGTGCGATCATCCCGGTGATCGTGGTCCTCGGTGCCGTCTTCGGCTGTGCCCTCGGAGCCCTGCTGATCCCGGCCTTCACCGTTCTCCAGGAGCGCACTGACGAGCAGACGCGGGGGCGGATCTTCGGTAGCGTCTTCGCGGTGATCAACGCCGCCGTGGCGGTGCCTCTGCTGGTCGCCGGGGTGCTCGCCGACCTGCTGGGGGTGGCCCAGGTGGTCGCCGGGCTCGGAGTCCTCATTCTCGTCGCGGCCATCCTCACCCGGTCGGTGTTCTGGCGCCGGGTGGCGATCCTGGACGTCGCGGTTGTGCCCGCGGACTGACGGGCGTCGCAAGACTGCAACGACGCGGTCGCGGCTCGGTCATCTCGCCCCCAGATGGCTCGCATGGTGCAAGTGTCGGTCGGCACCCCCGCATTGCGGGCGGAGCACAGTCGACGCGGGAGAAGACATGCGGGCCATCGTCACGTGTGAGTGCTGCGGACACCGCCAGGCTGTGGCACGGCCGATTCGCCGGCCGGAGGCGTTTCACGTGGTCTGCCATGAGTGCGAGGGCGTTCTCCGCGTCGAGGTGACCGACACCGACCTGAGTTCCGCCCAGAGGAGCGTGGGGCGGTCGCGTCGAGCCGCCGTCTGACCGGTCCCGGCGGGGCCCGTCACGGTGGCTGGTAGACTCCCGGAGGCAGACGCGCCGGCGGCGCGTTGCTCGGGCGCATAGCTCAGTTGGTACGAGCGCTACGGTGACATCGTAGAGGTCATAGGTTCGAGCCCTATTGCGCCCACCACCGCGCCGTCCACACGGCCGGCTTCCTACTCCACACTTCGGCGGCTTCGCCAACCTGCCGGCGCGGAGGTCGTCGCGGATGTTTCCCGTCCTGTTCTGGCGTGACCGTCCGTTTTGGTGGATGCGACATTTTCGCGACATTGTGTTGCCTCGAGAGATGCACACAGCTTGCGCACCATGCTCCGCTCCGCCGCCAGTTCGGGCGCCGGTGTTGTCCACAGTGTTCACACCCTGTGCAAAGTCGGGCTGGGGAAAAGAACGCGCGCTGTCGATGCGAACGCGTCGGGCGTGACGTTGACAGCACACATCGGCATCGCCGTACACTCGCGCCGTGGGAGGTCAGCGCATCGACGAGCGGCGCCAGGAGCGCAGCACAACGGTGCGGACCTGCAGTCGCCGGGGGTGCACCGCACCGGTCAAGAAAGCCACTGCAAAGTACTGCAGCATCCGCTGCTGTTCCATCGACCCGGTGCGTCGCGAGCGCATCCGTCAGTCGACGCAACGCGCAGCGCGACGCGTGCTCCCGATGAGTCAGCAGCTGGTTCTGGGACTCCACACGCAGCATAACCCGGAGGCGGAGATCGCGCGATTCTGCGAGGGGCGTGAGGACGTTCCCCGGGGGATGTCCCGCCTCGCCGGCTGACACCTGACCCCGTCACCGCGGCTGTGTCGCAAGCGGCAGCATCTACAATCCGGCGCCATGGCAGACGACATCGTCGAGGATGCGGCTGAGGCGGGTCCGCCGCTCGATGGCCCCGCGGAGCTCACCCGCGACATCCTGCGCCACAGCGCCGCGCACCTGATGGCGGCGGCAGTGGTGGACCTGTTCCCGGGAGCGAAGTACGACGTGGGCCCGGCGACGGACGAGGGCTTCTTCTACAACTTCCGTCTCACCGACGGCGCGCACTTCTCCGAGGAGGACCTGCCACGCATCGAGTCACGCATGAAGGACCTCGCCAAGCAGAAGATCCCATTTCAGCGCGAGGTGATGAGTCGCGACGCCGCACGGGCACTTTTCGCCGACCGGGACCAGGTGTTCAAGGTGGCGCTGATCGACAGGATGGACCCCGACGTCGACACCGTCGGCATCTACCGCACCGGCGACTTCGTCGATCTCTGCCGCGGACCGCACGTTCCCCACAGCGGATACATCCGCGCTCTCAAGCTGCTCCGCGTCGCCGGGGTCTACTGGCGCGGTGATGAGAAGAATGAACAGCTCCAACGGGTGTACGGGACGGCCTTCTTCCAACGGGAGGAGCTGGCTGCGTTCATCGCCCAGCGCGAAGAGGCACGGCGGCGCGACCACCGCCGGCTCGGGCTCGAGCTCGACCTCTTCTCGTTTCCCGAGGAGATCGGCTCCGGGCTGGCCGTGTTCCATCCCAAGGGAGGGCTGGTCCGGAAGCTGATGGAGGACTACTCGCGCGACCGGCACGAACAGGCCGGCTACCAGTTCGTCAACTCCCCGCACATCACCAAGGCGGACCTGTTCCAGACCTCCGGACATCTCGACTGGTTCGCCGACGGCATGTTCCCGCCGATGGAGCTGGACGGCGGCACCAAGTACTACCTCAAGCCGATGAACTGCCCGTTCCACATCCTCATCTACCGCAGCCGGCCGCGCAGCTACCGCGAGCTGCCGCTGCGCCTGTTCGAGTTCGGCACGGTGTACCGGTACGAGAAGTCGGGTGTGCTGCATGGGCTCACTCGTGTCCGTGGACTGACCATGGACGACGCCCACATCTTCTGCAGCCGGGATCAGATGGCAGGCGAGCTGCACTCCCTGCTCACCTTCGTGCTCGCCCTGCTGCGCGACTACGGACTCTCCGACTTCCACCTGGAACTGTCGACCAAGCCACCCGCCAAGGCGGTGGGAACCGACGAGGAGTGGGAGGAGGCCACCGAGGCGCTGCGCACCGTGGCCCTGGCGATGAACCTCGACCTGGTCATGGACGAGGGCGGAGGCGCCTTCTACGGTCCCAAGATCTCAGTCCAGGCCAGGGATGCGATCGGGCGCATGTGGCAGATGTCGACAGTCCAGGTGGACTTCCAGTTTCCCCAGCGCTTCGACCTGACGTTCACCGACGCCGACGGCTCGCAGGCGCGGCCGATCATGATCCATCGCGCCTTGTTCGGGTCTGTCGAGCGGTTCTTCGCCGTCCTGCTCGAGCACTACGCGGGCCACTTCCCGCTCTGGCTGGCACCGGTGCAGGTGGCGATCGTGCCCGTGCAGGACGACGCGCCGGAGGTGCTCGAGTACGTGCAGGCACTGCAGGTCCGGCTGCGTCAGGCAGGCCTGCGCGCGGAGGTGGACGACAAGCCCGGGCAGCGCATGCAGGCGCGCATTCGTGACGCGGTGAAGCAGAAGGTGCCCTACATCGTGGTCGTCGGACGTGGTGACCTCGAGCGCGGCGACGACGTGGTGACCGTACGTTCCTCGCGCGACGACACGCGCGAGGACATCACCGTCGACGCCCTCGTTGGTCGCCTGACAACCGAAGCGACGCTGCGCGCCGGGGCATAAGCCGCACACCGTTGCCATCGCACCACCACGTCCTGCTCGACGCGGTGGCCGACATCGTGGGGGACGAGGACGCCGGCGGCCTGATCGCTGCCGGCGAGGTGCTCGTCGACGGCATGCCCGTCCGCACCCCGCGCTCGCGGCTGCGTCCCGGTGCCACAGTCACGCTTCGCCGCGCACCGGCGCTGCGCGGCTCGGTGAAGC
>JALYTM010000132.1 GCA_030854305.1 Candidatus Dormiibacterota bacterium | reverse complement strand
ACTTTCGACGGGGCTGGTTCTCGGCGTCGTCGCCCTGGTGGCGGATCTCGCTCCGCCAGTGCGCGCCGCCGCTCTCGTTCCCTGCGTCGTCGGCGCGTGCCTCTACGTCACCGACGTCGCTCGCCTGACCCTCTCCCGGGGCCGGCCCGCGGGGTCGGGGATCACGCCGGTGGGCCAGGTGGCCGCTGCGGCCGTGTTCCTCCTCACCGCGGTGGCTGCGCTGCCTGCAGCCGCCGGGGTGCAACCATGGCCGCAGGTGGCGGTGACCAGTGCTTTGCTCGGCTGGGCACCGCTGGCCATCTCGGCGAACGGGGCGCGCATCTTCCCCTTCCTCGTCTGGACGCGCGCCGGGGTCCCGGGCGCCGCACCGCTGGCGGCGAACCGTATCCCGATCCGGGCCGGCCTCGGACAGCTGGCTCTCCTGGGTCTGGGCTGGCTGCTCCTCGAGGCGGGGTTCCTTACCCGGTCCGGGGCCGCCGCGCGCGCCGGCGGTCTGCTCGTGCTGGTTGGCGCTCTCGCATTCCCAGCACTGATCGCTCTCGCACTCGGAGGGCGGCTCTCCCAAAGGGTTCACCCCACGGCCGGGTGAGCCGACTCGGTGGCGCGGCCTTGGTGCCACCGCCGCGGGGGCCTCCCGGGTTGTCGGCGTGGCGCATACTCCCCGCCGTAGCACGCCGAACCGACGGAGGACGTGTCAAACGATGAGCACCGGTGAAGCGAATCCCCTGATCCGCGCGTCGCGGTTCCTGCAACGCAACGCCGACACCTCGAGCAAGGGCTGGAGCGCGCTGACTCCAGGGCAGCGTGACTGGGAGTCCTTCTACCGCAACCGCTGGCAGCACGACAAGGTGGTGCGCTCGACACACGGGGTCAACTGCACCGGCTCCTGCTCGTGGAAGGTGTATGTCAAGGACGGGATCATCACCTGGGAGACGCAGCAGACGGACTATCCGTCGAACGGCCCGGACATGCCCGAGTACGAACCGCGCGGCTGCCCGCGCGGCGCCTCGTTCTCCTGGTACACGTACTCACCCCTGCGCATCCGCTACCCGTACATTCGCGGCACCCTCCTCGAGCTCTACCGTGAGGCCAAGGCCCGCCTCCGCGACCCCGTCGAGGCCTGGGCCGACGTCGTCAACGATCCTCAGCGGGCCCGTAGCTACAAGTCGGTGCGCGGCAAGGGAGGGTTCGTGCGCGCCTCGTGGGACGAGGTGGCCGAGATCATCGCTGCTGCCCACGTCCACACGATCCGACGCTACGGCCCCGACCGGGTCGTGGGCTTCTCGCCGATCCCGGCGATGTCGATGGTGTCGTACAGCGGCGGAACGCGATTCCTGTCGCTCATCGGTGGCGTGATCCTCAGTTTCTACGACTGGTACGCTGACCTGCCGCCCGCGTCGCCGCAGATCTGGGGTGACCAGACCGACGTCCCCGAGTCGGGCGACTGGTGGAACGCCGGGTACCTGATGGTGTGGGGCAGCAACATCCCGATCACCCGCACCCCGGACGCGCACTTCATGACGGAGGCGCGCTACCGCGGGCAGAAGGTCGTCGTCGTCTCGCCCGACTACTCCGACCACACCAAGTTCGCCGACCACTGGTTGCCCGCGGCGCCCGGCACCGATGGTGCGCTGGCAATGGCGATGGGACACGTCATCCTCAAGGAATACTGGGTCGACCGGCGGGTTCCGTACTTCGAGGACTACGCCAAGCGTTTCACGGACCTTCCCTTCCTGGTCACCCTCGAGCGCGAGGGCGAGGCCTACGTCCCCGGGCGCTTCCTCCGCGCCGCAGACCTCGGCGAGACGTCGGAGAACGCCGAGTGGAAGACGGTGCTGATCGACTCACGGAGCGGCGAGCCCGTCGTGCCCCGCGGATCGATCGGCTTTCGCTGGGGTGACGAAGGGCAGGGGCGCTGGAATCTCGACCTCGGGGACGTCGATCCGCTGGTCACCCTTCTCGGGGCTCACGACCAGCTCGTCCCTGTCGACCTGGCCCGCTTCGATGCCGCCGCGGGAGGCGTCGCCACGCCCATGCTCCGTGGCGTTCCCGCCAGGAGTGTGGGCGGCAGGCTGGTCACCACGGTCCTCGATCTCCTTCTCGCCCAGTACGGGGTGGAGCGCACCGGACTTCCCGGGACATGGCCGCGCGATGCCATGGACCCGGAGCATCCGTACACGCCGGCGTGGCAGGAGGACATCACGGGTGTCGATGCCGGGCTGGTGATCCGCATCGCCCGCGAGTTCGCACGCAACGCGGAGCGAACCAGGGGCAAGTCGATGATCGTGATGGGGGCAGGCACCAACCACTGGTACCACTCCGACGTCATCTACAGGTCGATGCTCAACCTCGTCCTGCTCTGCGGCTGCCAGGGCGTCAACGGCGGTGGCTGGGCCCACTACGTCGGCCAGGAGAAGGTGCGCCCGCTCACCGGCTGGTCGACCGTTGCCTTCGCACTGGACTGGGTGCGACCGCCACGCCAGCAGGCCGCCACCCCGTACTGGTACCTGGCATCCGATCAGTTCCGCTACGAGGTGTTCGCTCCCGAGCAGTTCGCCACCGCGCGCGGCGCTCGCCACTTCGAGGGCCGGAGCCAGGCCGACCTCTACGCGCTCGCCTCGCGACTGGGCTGGACCCCGTCCTTCCCCAGCTTCGACCGCAGCACCCTCGACCTCTGCGACGAGGCGCGTGACCGCGGTGTTGATGTCGCCGAGCACGTCGTCGAGGAGCTGCGCGGTGGCCGGCTGCGCTTCGCCGCCGAGGACCCCGACGCACCCGAGAACTTCCCCCGCGTTCTCACCATGTGGCGATCCAACCTCCTCGGGTCGTCGAACAAGGGACACGAGTACGTCCTGAAGCACCTCCTCGGGGTCGAGGATGCGGCAGTCCGCAACGACGAGGTGACCGAGGAACTGCGGCCGCGTGAGGTGGTGTGGCGTGACCCCGCCCCGACCGGCAAGGTCGACCTGGTCGTCAGCATCGACTTCCGACACAGCGGATCGTGCCTCTACTCCGACATCGTGCTGCCGGCAGCGACCTGGTACGAGAAGCACGATCTCTCGACAACCGACCTCCATCCGTTCGTCAACTCCTTCAACCCGGCGATCGCGCCACCGTGGGAGACGCGCACCGACTGGGCGGCCTTCTCGACCATCGCGGAGCGGTTCTCGGAGCTCGCTCGCGAGCACCTCGGCGTGCGCCAGGACGTCGTCGCCGCGCCGCTCCTCCACGACTCCCCCGAGGAGCTGGCGCAACCCATGGGGCGTGTCCT
The DNA here is from genome assembly GCA_030854305.1 of Candidatus Dormiibacterota bacterium. Classification (GTDB taxonomy): domain Bacteria; phylum Chloroflexota; class Dormibacteria; order Aeolococcales; family Aeolococcaceae; genus Aeolococcus. Next base: position 2,122 of record JALYTM010000132.1, on the reverse strand, counting down.
CGACTGGCGCGCAGGCGAGTGCGACCCCGTCCCTGGGCGAACCATGCCCAATTTCGTCGTCGTCGACCGCGACTACGGTGCGGTTGCCGAACGCATGCACTCGCTGGGCCCGCTCGTCGACAGCCTCGGCACCGGCGTGAAGGGGCTGACATGGAAGCCCGATGTCGAGGTGGAATGGCTGCGCCAGCGCAATGGAACCGTACGCGGCGGTGCCGGCGACGGGCGTCCCACACTGGCGCGCGACGTCGATGTCTGCGAAGCCATCCTCGCCCTCAGTGGGGCGACCAATGGGCGGCTGGCCATGGAGAGCTTCCGTGCTCTCGAACAGCGCACCGGCCTGCACCTGACCGACCTCGCGGCCGACCGCGCTGGTGAGCGCATCGACTTCGCCGATACCCAGGCGCAGCCCCGCAAGGTGATCACCTCGGCGGAGTGGTCGGGAATCGAGGCGCGCGACCGCCGCTACTCGCCCTTCACCGTCAACGTCGAGCGCGGAGTCCCCTGGCGCACGCTCACCGGACGGCAGCACTTCTACCTGGACCACGAGTGGATGCTCGCCTATGGGGAGGGCCTGGCCACCTACCGGCCGCCGCTGACCATCAGTGGCTACCCGCGCGACGTCACCCACGAGGGGCAGCCCGGCGAGGCCGAGGTGACACTGCGCTTCATCACCCCGCACTCGAAGTGGTCGATCCACAGCGAGTACCAGGACAACCTCCAGATGCTCACCCTGTTCCGGGGCGGCCCGGTGATCTGGCTGAGCCCGCCGGACGCCGACCTGATCGGTGTGCGCGACAACGACTGGATCGAGGCATACAACCGCCATGGAGTCGTCGTCACCCGCGCGGTCGTCTCGCACCGCGTCCCCAAGGGAATGTGCCTCATGTACCACGCCCAGGACCGGCATGTGAACGTCCCCATCTCCGAGGTTTCGGGCACACGCGGTGGCACGGACAACTCGCTTACGCGCATCCGTATGAAGCCGACCCACATGATCGGCGGGTACGCGCAGCTCTCATACGGCTTCAACTACTACGGCCCCTGCGGCTCCCAGCGGGACGGCCTCACCGTCGTCCGCAAGCGGCGGACGGAGGTCGAGTACTGATGCGTGTCCGTGCCCAGATGGCGATGGTCATGAACCTCGACAAGTGCATCGGCTGCCACACGTGCAGCGTCACCTGCAAGAACGTCTGGACCAACCGCGCCGGCGCCGAGTACATGTGGTTCAACGATGTCGAGACCAAGCCGGGCATCGGCTATCCCAAGGAATGGGAGGACAACGAGCGCTGGAAGGGCGGCTGGCGCCTGACCAGGACGGGCCGTCTCAAGCTGCGTGCTGGGGGCCGCCTCCGAAAGCTGCTCACCCTCTTCGCCAATCCCGACCTGCCCAGCGTCGATGACTATTACGAGCCCTGGACCTACGACTATCTCACGCTGACCAATGCGCCACGGTCGCGCCATCAGCCGGCCGCCCGACCGTACTCACAGCTCAGCGGTCGCCCCATGGAGATCAAGTGGGGGCCGAACTGGGAGGACGACCTCGCCGGATCGACGGAGACAGCCCCGCGAGACCCGAACTGGCGCGATATGGAGGAGGGGGTTCGGCTCGAGTACGAGAGCGCCTTCATGATGTACCTGCCGCGCATTTGCGAGCACTGCCTCAATCCGTCGTGCGTCGCCTCCTGCCCCAGCGGCGCGATGTACAAGCGCGCTGAGGATGGCATCGTCCTTGTTGACCAGGATCAGTGCCGCGGCTGGCGCTTCTGCGTCTCCGGCTGCCCGTACAAGAAGGTGTACTTCAATCACGTCACCGGCAAGGCAGAGAAATGCAACTTCTGCTACCCGCGTATCGAGGACGGTCAGCCAACCATCTGCTCTGAGACATGCGTCGGGCGCATCCGCTACATCGGCCTCGTCCTGTACGACGCCGACCGCGTCCACGAGGCGGCGTCCGTTGCTGACCCCAAGGAGCTGTTGCAGGCGCAGCGAGCGATCTTCCTCGATCCCGAGGACGCGGAGGTGCGCGCGCAGGCGCTCCGCGACGGCGTCCCGGACGACTGGGTGGAGGCGGCGCGGCGCTCCCCAGTCCATGCTCTGGCGGTGCGATTCGGGGTCGCGCTGC
>JALYTM010000131.1 GCA_030854305.1 Candidatus Dormiibacterota bacterium | reverse complement strand
CCTGTGCACCCTGCTGAGTCTCGACGCCCTCAGCGACGACGGCTTCGCGACCGGTGCGCGCGCCGCCGAGGTTGCGGCCGCCCTCGAGGAGGTGCTGATGACCCGGACGCGCGCCCAATGGCGGGAGCGGCTGGGACAGGAGGACGTGTGCTTCGAGCCGGTGCTCTCCATCGATGAGATGGTGGCGGACCCGCAGGTGCGTCACCGCGGTGACGGTGGACGCATCCCGTCGTGGTTCCCGATACGCATCGGCGATGTCACCGGGCCGCCGAGTGGCGACGCACCGGGTCATGGCGCCGACAGCCGGTCGGTGCTGGCCGAGGTGGGCGTCGGCGACGACGAGTTCGCGTCGCTGGTGGCGGCCGGGGTCACCGGGTGAGCGAGCGTCCGGCCGCGCGGCCCACCCGCCGCAGCGCCCGCACGCGCGAACGGATCATCGAGGCGGCCACCGAGGTCTTCGCTCGCCGGGGAGTGCACGGCACCAGGGTGGCCGACATCGCCGAACGCGCCGGCATCGCATACGGCCTCGTGTACCACCACTTTCGCAACAAGGAGGACATCCTCACCGCGATTTTCGCGGAGCGCTGGGCGCAGTACGTGGCGTACCTCGAAGAGGTGGAGAGGATGCCGGTGAGCTTCCGCGAGCGCATGCGCAAGCTGATCCATTTCTGGGTCGAGACGTACCGCCACGAGACCGAGCTGATGACGGTGATGATCAACGAGATCACCCGCTCCTCCGAGTTCCTCGAGTCGCATGACATCGGCTCGGTGCTGGTGTCCTTCGACCCCATCGAGCGGATCATCGCGGAGGGCAGGCGCAACGGCGAGGTCCGATCCGACCTCGATCCCAAGCTGGCCGCCTATGCCGTGCTCGGTGTGGCCGAGATGGTCCTCACCGGCTATGTGGTGGGCAGCCTTCCACGCGCCGACCCCGAGGCATACGCGCGCGACGAGGAACAGCTCCTGGGGTTGCTGATCGACGGCATGCGCACGTAGGCCGCGTCGCGTTCAGCCCGGGCCGGTGACGAACCGCTCCCACCAGCGTCCGACGGCTTGATCCGTCTGGTCGAGCGGGCCGCTGTTGTCGATCACCCACGTGGCCAGCTCTCGCTTGCGGTCGATGGGCATCTGCGACGCCAGCCGCTGCCGCGCCTCCTGCTCATCGAGACCGTCGCGCTCCACCAGCCGTCGCAGTTGCTCCGCTTCGGGCGCATACACCAGGAGAGTGCCCTCGAACATCGACTGCCGGGCGTTCTCGAAGAGGAGCGGGATGTCGGCGACCACCAGCGGGGACGGGCCCTCGAGCGCGGCGGCGAGCCGTGCGCCCATCAGCTCGGAGATGAGCGGATGGGTGATCTCCTCGAGCTGACGGCGGCGGCGCGGGTCGGCGAAGACAATCCGCCCCACCGCGGCGCGGTTGAGCGCGCCGTGGGCATCCAGGGCCTCGGGGCCGAATACCGCTGCGATCTGCAGCAGCGCCGGCCGGCCCGGCGCCACCACCTCGCGCGCCAGCACGTCGGCATCGACGACCAGCGCGCCGCGCGCGGTGAGCATTCCTGCCACGGTCGTCTTCCCCGTGGCGATTCCGCCGGTGAGGCCGGTCAGCCGCATCAGCCGACGGTACCGCCCCGGAGTGCGTACGCGAGGGATCGGACGCCCGGCAGACCCCTGCTACAGTCCCGACCATGCGCCGGTTCTCTTTCCTTTTGCTGCTCGTGCTCGGGCTGGCCACCGCGTGCGGGTCGAGCAGCAGCCCGAGCGGGGTGACCTCTGTGAATTTCGTCGGCAACGACACCTGCCCCACAGCGGGCAACAGCCCCTACTCGCCCTCGCCGCCGGACACCAACTCGGCCCCGGTGGGCCAGGCGATCCCCGAGATGCCCCATGTCCACGTGGCGCCACCGACCCAGGTGACATACATGCACAACCCGCCGACCAGCGGGTGCCACTACAGCCTCGGGGCCGGGACGGCTCCCATCTCGGCGGGCGTCCACCCGCCCACCCCGGCGATCGCACCCGAGTACTGGGTCCACAACCTCGAACACGGCTACGTCGTAATCTCCTACAACTGCCCGACCGGCTGCCTCAGCGACCTGCAGACGCTCAACACCTGGTACCAGTCCTTACCCGCCGACGCGGGCGGCGGCGTCCCATATGCGAAGGTGATCGTTGTGCCCGACCCCGCCCAGAAGGAGACGTTCGACGTCGAGTCGTGGGACTGGTTCGACCCCATCGGGGCGACGCTCAACATGGGCGAGGTGACCAAGTTCTACAACAACCACGTCAACCAGTCGCCCGAGGGCGCCAGCACCCCCTGATCGTGGCTGCCGAGTGCCGCGCTTCCGGTACTGCGGCGAGCCGGCCGGGAGCGGCCGGATTCTATACTCGTGGCCATGTCCCGGACCAACCGTCGGCGCGCTGACCAGGCCGCAGCGACCAGGGCCGCGGCGCCTCGACGGCAGCCCGCGCAGAGACAGGCGCCGGGCCCGGCCAACGGGTCGGTGGCGCTGTCCGAGGGCCGCCAGATCGCTTGGGTGTGGTGTGGCGCCGGGCTCCTCGCCGGCGAACTGATGCTGCTCGTGCTCAGCAACGTCGGGCTGGGCATCGCCAACGCCGCCTTCGGGAACGCGGGGTTCCAGCATGCGGACGGCGGCATCGTGGGCGTGGTGACCTTCCTCTCGGTCATGACCGGCGGCTACATCGCCGCTCGTCTGGCCGGCCGCTTCGGCCTCTACCAGGGTGTGGTCGTGGGAATCGGCTTCATCGCCGTCGGAGCAGTCTTTCAGTTCGCCCAGGAGGCCTCGATCGTGCACAGCTCACTGGCCAGCGGGACACACACGCTGATCGACCTCGGCCCCATGAGCATGGGCAACCTGATCACCGGCGACCTGCTGGCGCTGGTCGGGGGATCAATCGGAGGACTGCTGTCGCGTCGGCGGTGAGCAGCTGCCGGTGCGGGACCTAGCGGGTGGCTCCCTCGGCGTGGCGAACAGCGGGCACGGCGGCTCCCTCGCGGCTGTACGGCTGTCCCACGAGGTCGACGCGACCCAGTGAGCGAGCGAAGTCGAGGCACGCGGACTTGGTGAAGCGGAGGTGCTTTCCGGGGGTGTGCCAAGCCTGGAGGTGACCCTGGGCCACCGCTCGCCGCAGGGTGGACCGGGAGACGCCGCACAGGGCTGCCGCCTCACCCGTGGTGAGAATTTGCTCGTGCGCCTGAGCCATCTGCTTCCTCCTGAGATCAGAGCCCGCCCCGGCTGCCAGCGTCCGGATGCTCCACTGTGTTGGCGCCCACTGTATACACCACCTTTGGTGCGCTTGTGTCGTTCCGGGCACTCTACACCAGATGAAGGGCGATCGAAGCAACCGAGCCGTCCGTATACTCGGTTGGCGCCTCGAGCCGGGCGCTGCAAGGAGCACACATGAGCCTTGTCCAGGGCGTCGTCCGCCGGATCACCGACAGTGTCAGCACCGTGATCGTCGGCAAGGAGAGTGCCGTCGAGCTGTGCGTGCTGGCGCTCCTGTGTGGCGGCCATGTCCTCATCGAGGACGTCCCGGGTGTGGGCAAGACGATGCTGGCCAAGGCCATGGCCCGGGCCACGGGGTGCGACTTCGAGCGTCTGCAGTTCACCCCAGACCTGCTGCCCGGCGACGTCACCGGGGTCTCCGTCTTCAGCCCCAAGACGACCGAGTTCGAGTTCCGGAGGGGACCGATCTTCGCCCAGGTGCTGCTGGCCGACGAGATCAACCGAGCCACGCCCAAGACCCAGTCGGCCCTGCTCGAGGCGATGGAGGAGGGCCAGGTCACCGTCGACGGGGAGACCCATCCGCTGCCCACGCCCTTCATCGTTCTGGCCACCCAGAACCCGATCGAGCTGGGCGGCACCTATCCGCTCCCCGAGGCGCAGGTGGACCGCTTCCTGGTCAAGGTGAGCCTCGGCTACCTGCCGCTGGCCGGTGAGATCGCCATGCTCGACCGCTTCCAGCGGGACTCGCCGCTGGACCAGGTCACCGCCGTCACCGACGCCGCCGAGATCGCGGCCTGTCGCGACCAGCTGCAGTCGATCTGGTGCCACTCCTCGCTCAAGGAGTACTGCGTGCGCATCGTTCAGCGCACCCGCGACCACTCCGACGTGGCGCTGGGCGCCTCGCCTCGCGGCAGCCTCGGCCTCCTCCACGCTGCGCAGGCGCGAGCGGCCAGCCAGGGGCGTGAGTTCGTGACGCCCGACGACATCAAGCACCTGGCGCGCCACGTCCTCGGTCACCGAATCATCCTCCGCGCCAACGCGGAGCTCCGAGGTGTCACCACCGCCCAGGTCATCGACGAGGTCCTCAGCGCCGAGCCGGTTCCCGCTGAGCGGCTCAGCGTCGCCGGGGAGGCGAAATGAGCGGGCGCGTTCCCCTGATTGCCGGCATCGCCGCGCTCAGCTTCTTCGCGGGCGTCACCGGCATCCACCTCGCGTACACGCTGACCTACGTCCTGCTGACGCTGCTGATCGTGGCCTACGTCTGGGCGCGGGTGATCTCCCGGCGGATCAGCGTCGAGCGCGAGTCCCCGCAGGGGTTCTTCACGGTGGGGGAGCCGTTCCGGGAGCGGTTCACCGTGCACAACCGCAGCCTGCTGTGGGTTCCGTACTGCGAGGTCCACGACCGCAGCGGCATCGACGGCTACGCGGCTGGGCGTGCGTGCGCGCTGAGCGCCGGGGACAGCGTGTCCTGGACGGCACGGGGAACCTTCCTGCGGCGCGGGCGACAGCGGTTCGGGCCTCTCGAGGCGCGAGTGGGCGACCCCTTCGGGCTCTTTTCGCGCACCATCACCGTGGGCGCCAACTCCGAGGTGGTGGTGTATCCGTCCCTGCACCCGATCGCGGAGTTGGGCCCGCTGTGGAGCGGCACCGGCAACGGCGACCTGCGTCGTGGTCGCGCCGTCGACGTCCCCCCCGAGGTCGCCTCGGTGCGCGACTACGACGCCCACGACGGGATGAGCAGGATCCACTGGCCGTCCACGGCCCGCAACGGCCGGTTGATGAGCCGGACCTACGACACGCGGCAGAGCGCCGACATCCTCCTGATCCTCGACCTCAACGCCCGGGTGCACGCGGGACGCGCCCCCGACTCCTCCCTCGAATACGCGATCTCGATCGCGGCCTCGATCGTGCACGGCGGCATCCGCCGTGGCCAGGCGGTGGGACTGATCACCAACGACGCGGCGATGACCGGGTTCGGGGCGGGACGGGGCGAGACCCACCGGATGCGGCTCCTCGACTACCTCGCAACCGCCACCGACAACGGCGGCACCCCCCTCGAGCAGGTGGTCAGGCGCCACGGTGACGGCTGGCGCGGTCGCGGCGGCATGGTGGTGATCACCCCCGACCGGACCTCGGGCTGGGTCGAGGCC
>JALYTM010000130.1 GCA_030854305.1 Candidatus Dormiibacterota bacterium | reverse complement strand
TCCTTCAGGATGCCACCGCCAATGCCCAGCTCAAGGCGACCATTGCTGACACCCAGGTGCAGGAAGCCGTTCTCCAGGAGGCGATCGCCGCTCTCGACGCGCAGATCGCCACCACTGACAGGCAGGTGAACGCCGCCCAGGCGCAGCTCGACACCATCGCTGCCAACCTGGTGGCAGCGCAGCGAGCGCTGGTGCGAACCCGGGTACAGGTCGCCAACGACAAAACGCAGCTGTCGAACGAGCTGGTGGTGCTCTACAAGTCGGAGATCGCGTCGAACTCGTTCAGCAACTTCCTCAGCTCCGGTGACTTCAACAGCTTCTGGCAGCGCGTTCTCGACGTGCACCGCCTGGCCACCAACGAGAACCAGCTGGTGTCGCGGGTGACCGGCGAGGAGGCGGCGGTCACCGAGCAGGTGGCGGCGATCAGCCAGCAGAAGCACGACCAGGCCACCCTCGTGGCCACCCTCCGCGGGCTGGTCGAGCAGCTCAACCAGACAATGGCCACGAGGCAGCAGGCGGAGGCGGCACTTGCCGCCAGGCAGGCTGCCGACGCCATCCTGCTGGCCCAGAACGAGCAGGCGCAGCGCGTGGTGCAGGCGCAGATCGCGGCGCTCAAGGCCGAGGAGGCTGCCGCCCTTGCGGCCGGTGGCGGCCACGGACAGTTCGCGTGGCCGGAGACGGGACCGATCACCCAGAACTTCGGCTGCACCACGTTCGTGTTCGAGATCTACGACCCCAGCTGCCCCACCAAGCACTTCCACAGCGGCATCGACATCGCCGCTCCGTGTGGCAACCCCATCACCGCGGCCGACAGCGGGATCGCCAACACGTACTACAGTTCCTTCGGATACGGCAACCACATCCTCATTGACCACGGCAACGGCTTCGTCTCGCTGTACGGGCACATGGCCGCCTTCGTGGTGGGCAACGGGCAGGTGGTGCACCGTGGCCAGCTCATCGGCTACGAGGGCAGCACCGGCAACAGCACAGGCTGCCACCTGCACTTCGAGATCGACCTCAACGGCACGGCGCGGAATCCCCTCTCCTACCTGTCGTGAGCGAGGTCGGGGGTCCCGAGGACGACCCCGGCGGGGAGTGGACATCACCACCGTCCACGCCCCGGCGACATCTCCGCCGGCCGTCCGCAGGGGTGCGCCGGGCCGCGGTGACGGTCACCCTCTGCTACCTCACCGCGCTGGTGGTACTCAACCTCTCAACGTCGGCGGCGGCGGCCTCGTTCATCGCGCGGCTGTTCCCGACCTTCGGCGGCCAGAGCCTCAACCAGGCCAGCATCGCGGCGGAGTGGGCGGCCATCGAGCAGAACTACGTGATTCGCGGTGTGCCCAGCGGCCCGGCCACGGCGGCTGCCCAGGAGGGGATTGTGCAGTACCTCCACGACACCTACAGCGACCGCTTCTCCGCGTACCTCACGCCGGCGCAGTACCAGCAGCTCACCTCCACCCTCGGCGGAGTCCGCAGCGGAAGCATCGGCATCGCGCTCGAGGCCCGCTGCCCCGGCGAGACCATCTGCTCGTCCAACCAGACGCCGACGGAGCCGGTGTTCGAGGATGTGCTGACCGGGTCGCCGGCCGACCGCGCGGGTGTCCAGCGCAACGACGTGCTGGTCGCGGTCGACGGCCACGCGCTCAGCTCACTGGCGCCAGACGTCACCACACAGATCGACAGAGCCGCGTCACTGATCCGCGGCTCGGTTGACAGCACCGCCTCCCTGACCGTGCGCCGCGCCGCAGCGGGAGCCGGCGCGCCGACGACGCTGACGCTCACGGTCACCCGCGCCAACCTCCAGGTCCCATCGGTGTTCTCCACCCTGATGGGGCATGTTCTGTACCTCCAGGTCACCGGGTTCGACACCGACACCGGCGACGCGGCGCGCACACAGCTGCAGGCGGGCATCCGCAATGGCGCGACAGCCATCATCCTCGACCTCCGCGAGAACGGCGGCGGCTACGTGACCGCGGCACAGTCGCTGGTCAGCGAGTTCGTGCAGCCGACGGCGACCCAGAAATCCGTTGTCATCCGGCGCGGCCGGCTGGTCTCGGCGGCGAACCCGGGGACTGCGCAGGACGTCGTCGACGACGCCATCGAGCCCGGCGGCGTGGCCCTGACCGAGCCCACGGTGGTCCTTGTGGACGGCAACTCCGCGAGTGCCGCGGAGATCACCACCGCCGCTCTGCGCGACTATCACCGAGCGTCCATCGTGGGCGAGAAGACGTTTGGGAAGGGTTCGGTGCAGGTCGACTTCCCCCTGCCGGACGGCGCCGACCTTCACCTCACCGTCGAACGCTGGTACGGCCCCGACAACGAGAACATCGACGGCACCGGCATCGCGCCCGACCACCCGGTGACGCTGGCGTCGCCGGACCTGCGCTATCGGCTCGACGCGCAGTCGCCTGCGGCCTCGTCGGACACACAGCTGCAGGAGGCCCTCGCGGTGCTGGGAGCCTAGTGGCCCACAACCGTCGGGCCAGACCGTACTCTCGTGCCGAAGGCCGTCGGGCCGACGGCGACCAGCCCTGCGCCATGTGCGACAGGCCGCGGAAGGGGAACGACATGACCGATGCCGCCGCCGTGATCGACCGCCGGTAGCCGGTCATGTCGCCTCCGCCCCCCCCGCACCGCCCGCCCCGGCTTCGGCTCGCGGCCGCTTCCGCGAGCCTGCGTCAGAGTGCGGGACCGCTGTTGCCGAGCACCGAAGTTCTCGCCACGGCACCGGGGAGGGTGACGATGGTGGTCATCCGCAGCGCGATGGTGATGGCGGCGGTGGTGCTGACCGCGGGTGTCCACCTCCCCGGGCGCCCGCCGACGTTGTGCGTGCTGCGCGCACTGACCGGCATCCCGTGCCCCTTCTGTGGCGGCACCACCGCGGCCGTGCACCTCGGCCACGGCGACGTGGCGGGTGCGGTCAGTGCCTCACCGCTGGCGGTCGGCCTGCTGGCGCTACTGCCTTTTGCGGGCGCGATCCCACGGCCGCGATGGTGGTCGAACCGCACCCTGCGCCGCGGCGCGATCATCGCGGTGCTGGTCGCCGCCGAGCTGTGGCAGCTCAGCCGCTACGGCTACCTGCCGGGTCACGCATGACGGGGTCGCGTGCCCCACACTTCGGCCACGATGGCCGGAAGGCCGCCATTCAGGAGACAGCTGCATGACCCCTTTCGACCCCAGCGCCGGACCCACCCCCGACCAGCCGCCGTCCGGACCGCCGCCGCCGCCGGTGCAGCCGTCAGCGTATGGCTACCCGCAGCCGGGCTACTCGCCGCCCGGGTACTACCCCCAGCCGGTGGCACCGGGGACCAACGGTTTCGCGATCGCCTCGCTCATCTGCGCCTTCCTGTGCTGGCCGCTGGGTTTGGTCTTCGGGATCATCGCGCGCAACCAGATCAAGACCAGCCACGAGGGGGGCGATGGCCTGGCGCTGGCCGGGATCATCCTCAGCGGCGTCTTCCTGGTCCTCACTGTGCTGTACGTCGCGCTGCTCTTCACAGTGCTCCGCTCCGGGATCGTCATCCACGGGTCGATCCCCTTCAACAATATCCCCTAGGACGGGAAACGACGGCTCCAGCGGCGGAGTCCGACGCCTCGATAGCGGCCGCTCGGGCCTATACTCCGGCCCGTGGCTGACCGCTTCGACCTCGTCATCCTCGGCGGCGGCTCGGGCGGCTACGTGGCCGCCATCCGTGCCGGTCAGCTGGGCCTGCGAACAGCCGTTGTCGAGAGCGAGAAGGTCGGCGGCACATGCCTGCACCGCGGATGCATACCGACCAAGGCGCTTCTGCAGAGCGCGGCCCTGCTCGACCAGCTGCGTGACGGCGCCCGCTTCGGGGTCAACGCTGCCGCGGTCAGCTTCGACTACACGGTCGCGGCGACGCGACGCGACCAGGTGGTCGACCAGCTGCACAAAGGCGTGCAGGACCTGCTCCGCAAGAACAAGGCGACCGTGGTTGCCGGGCGGGGCCGGCTCGTCGACCCCGGCCGCGTGGCCGTGCGGGACGCGGCCGGCGCGCAGTCGGCGGAGCTGGAAGCTGCGCACGTGATCATCGCCACGGGGTCGCGACCGCGACAGGTGGCCGGGCTGCCGGCCGACGGTCACCAGGTACTGACCAGCGACGACGCGCTCTTCCTCGACGCCGTGCCCGCGTCCGCGATCGTGCTGGGCGCCGGTGCTGTGGGCGTGGAGTTCGCGTCGTTCTGGCGCAGCGTCGGGAGCGAGGTCACGCTGGTCGAGATGGCGCCGCGCTTGGTCCCGCTCGAGGACGATGCCGTGGGTGTTGAGCTCCGCAAGCAGTTCGAGACCCGCGGCATCACCTGCCTGGTCGACTCCACCCTCGACACCGCCTCGGTCGAGGTCAACGAAGGCGGCGTGGCGGTGACCGTCCACGGCGCTGATGGCTCCGAGCGACGCCTCCAGGCCGTGGTACTGCTGGTGGCGGTGGGTCGCTCCGGGAACGTCGAGGACATCGGGTTGGAGGCGTGCGGCGTCACCGCGACGCGCGGGGCCATCGCGGTCGACGGTGCGCAGCGCACGTCGGCGCCGGGGATCGCGGCGATCGGTGACTGCGCCGGCGGGTTCCTGCTCGCCCACAAGGCGATGCACGAGGGGGTCATCGCCGTCGAGGCGATCGCCGACCGCTCGCCCCACGCGCTCGACGCGCGACTGGTCACTCGCACCACGTACTGCACTCCGCAGATCGCCTCGCTGGGGCTGAGCGAGGCCGAGGCCCGCGCCGCCGGGTATGCGGTGAAGGCGGGCACGTTCCCGTTCCGCGGCAACGCGCGCGCCGTCGTGTGGGGAGAGACCGGCGGCTTCTGCAAGGTGGTCGCCGACGCGGCCGGCGGCGACGTGCTCGGCGTGCACATCATCGGCAACGAGGTGACCGAGCTGATCTACGGTCCGGCGCTCGGCGCGCTGCTGGAGTCGACCCCGTTCGAGATGTCGCGGGCGGTGGCCCCGCATCCCACCCTGAGTGAGGCGATCGGCGAGGCTGCGTTGGCGGTCACCGGCCAGGCGCTGCACATCTGACAGGAGCGTGATTGCTGTGGCTGTGGCCGAAACCGACACCAGCAGCCGCGAGGGGCTGGACGCAGAGACGCTGCGTGGCATGTATCGCCACATGCTGCGGTCACGCGTGCTCGATGAACGCATGTGGGTGCTCAACCGCCAGGGCCGCGCACCCTTCTGGATCAGCGCCATGGGCCACGAGGCCATCCAGGTGGCGGTGGGCATGAACATGCAGGTGGGCGTGGACTGGCTGGCCCCGTACTACCGCGACCTGGCGCTGACGCTGGTCCTGGGCATGACCCCCCGCGACCACCTGTTGTCGGTGCTGGGCAAGGCCGAGGACCCCAACAGCGGCGGCCGGCAGATGCCCGCCCACTACGGC
>JALYTM010000129.1 GCA_030854305.1 Candidatus Dormiibacterota bacterium | reverse complement strand
GTCGACACCGTCAAGCAGGCGGAGATCTTCGCCGAGGTCCGGGAACGCTACGGCATCGCCCGCGACGACACCCGCAAGCTCCGCGACTTCCCCACCATCGCCCACGTCGCCCGCTTCATCGTCGAGAACGGCGCCCGCGAAGTGGCGTCCACAGCGGGAACGACCGCCGCGCCGGCCCTCGATGAGGAGCGCGTCGAACCCTCAACTCCGATCGTCGCGGCCGATTGCTCGGCGGCGGACCGGGTCCCCCGGCGAGTCCCGGTTCTCGTGCCGCGGCCACCCCTCGACCTCTGCGCCGCAACCGGAGTGAGCCTCGACGCCGGAGCGCGCGTGCTGCTCGTTGCGGACAAGGGGGGCGTCGCCGATGCGCTCGCCGGCCGTCTGCACGACCTCGGGGCCACCCCGATCGTCGTCGAGCCGGCAGGCGACACCGCGTCTTTCGATCAGTCACTCCGCGCAGGCTTCGCCGGCGGCCCGATCACCGGGATCTACTGGCTCCCGGCGCTCGACGTCGAGCCGGCACTGGACGACCTCGACCTCGAGGCGTGGCGCGAGGGTCTGCGCCTCCGTGTGAAACTGCTCTACACGACGATGCGGACGCTGGCCGGGATCGGCGCTCCGGGAACCTTCCTGGTCAGCGCATCCCGCCTCGGCGGGCGTCACGGATACAACGACAGTGGCGCCTCGGCGCCGATGGGCGGATCGGTCACGGGCTTCACCAAGGCATTCGCCCGCGAACGCCCCGACGCGCTCGTGAAGGCGGTCGACCATGGAGCCGATGCCACGGCTGCCGAGATCGCCGAACATCTCGTCGCGGAAACCCACGCAGACCCGGGCGTCGTCGAGGTGGGCCACGCGCTTGGCGCACGCTGGACGATCACTCTCGAAGAGCGCCCAGCCGTCGACGAGCGTCCCGGGCTTCAGCTGGGACGGCAGAGCGTCATCGTGATCACCGGCGCGGCAGGTGGCATCGTCTCTGCGATCACCGCCGACCTCGCCGCTTCTTCAGGCGCCACGTTCCATCTGCTCGACCTCACGCCGGCCCCCTCGGCCGACGATTCGGACATCACGCGCTTCAGCACCGATCGAAAAGGACTCAAGCGCGACCTCGCGGATCGGCTGCGTGTGGCGGGCGAGAAGGTGACCCCTGTCGCCGTCGGACGGCGGCTCGCCGCAGTCGAGCGGCAGGCGGCGGCACTCGCCGCCATTCAGGCCGTCGAGGCAGCCGGCGGACGCGCCGTCTATCACAGCGTGGATCTCACCGACGGCGGCGCCGTGGCTGCCACGATCGAGCGGATCCGCGAGAAGCACACCCGCATCGATGTGCTCATGCATGCCGCGGGCATCGAGATCAGCCACATGCTCGCCGACAAGGAGCCGCGCGAGTTCGATCTGGTCTTCGACGTGAAGGCCGACGGGCTGTTCAACCTGCTGCGGGCGACGAGTGATATGCCCGTCGGTGCGCTCGTGGTGTTCAGCTCGGTGGCCGGTCGCTTCGGCAATGCCGGGCAGACCGATTACAGCGCGGCCAACGATCTGCTCTGCAAGATGTGCTCGAGCCTCCGATCGACCCATCCGGAGACAAGAGCCATCGCCGTCGACTGGACGGCTTGGGCGGGCATCGGCATGGCGACCCGTGGCTCGATCCCCAAGATGATGAAGCTCGCCGGGATCGACATGCTCTCCCCGGAGGTCGGCGTGCCGACGATCCGGCGCGAGCTGACCGCCGGCGCGACGCGCGGCGAGGTGGTTGTCGCGGGAGCCCTCGGCGTCCTCGGTGACGACCGGGCTCCGGCGGGCGGCGTCGACCCGCACGCCACCCCCATCGGATCGGGGCCAATGATGGCGCACGTCGTATCCGTCACCAACAACGGTGTCATCGCGACCGAGGCAACCCTCGACCCTTCCCTCCAGCCGTTTCTGGACCACCACCGCGTGGACGGCGTGGCCCTTCTGCCGGGCGTGATGGGCATCGACACGTTCGCCGAGGCCGCACAGGCGGTGCTGCCGGGCTGGTATGTCACCGCCGTCGAGAACGTCGACTTCAAGGTCCCATTCAAGTTCTACCGGGATCAGCCGCGAACAATCCACGTCGAAGTTGCGTACCGCACCGACGGCGATGAGGCGATCGCCGACTGCCGGCTGATCGGGAGCCGGGTCTTGACCGGCCAGAGCGAACCGCAGGTGACGGAGCATTTCACCGGACGCGTCCTGCTCTCGAAGGTGGCACCGGAGTCCGGGCGCGCGGCACCGCCCTTCGACCCGCCGGCAACAGCGGTCGCGGCAGCCGACATCTACCGAGTGTACTTCCACGGCCCGGCCTACCAGGTGCTCGACGCCGCATGGGCAGCCGGTGGGTCGGTGCTCGGCCGAATGTCCTCACACCTTCCTGCCGATGTTGGCATGAACTCGGGTGCGACCATCAACGGTCCCCGACTCGGCGAGCTGTGCTTCCAGACCGCCGGGGCTTGGGAGCTGGGCACCACCGGTGTGCTGGCGTTCCCGGCCCACGTGGAGTCGGTCTCGTTCTTCGGGCAGTCACAGGCTCCGGTTGGGACGGTCTATGCCGTCGTCAACCCCGCCGGCACCGACGGAGGGTTCGACGCCGAGGTCGTGGACGCCTCGGGGACGGTGATGATGCGGATGCGCGGCTACCGCACCATCCCCGCGCCCATGTCCGTCGCCGACGGTCTGCTCGCCCCGTTCCGCGGAGCGATGGCATGATCACCCCCGTGGAGCGCGCGACACAGACCGTCGAAGACCGGGTTGCGGCGGCGGTCGAACCCGGACGCATTGCGGAACTCGACGAGATGGTCGACCGCGCACAGCGCGCAGCGCGAGCCTTCCGCAAGCTCGACCAAGCAGCGGTCGATGCGATCGTCTGGGCCATGGTGGTCGCCGGCCTGGAGGCCGCAGCGGAGCTCGCCGAACTGGCGGTCGAGGAGACCGGATTCGGAGTCTTCGAGGACAAGGTCGTCAAGAACTACGTTGCCACCGAGTTTCTGCACGACTACCTCAAGGACAAGAAGACGGTGGGCGTCATCGGCGAGGACGTGGATCGCAACATCGAGTACGTTGCCGAGCCCGTCGGGGTGGTGATGGCGATCACTCCCATCACCAACCCGACCTCAACTGTGCTGTTCAAGGCGATCGTCGCCGCGAAGACACGCAACGCAATCATCTTCCGCCCCTCGCCTCGTGCGGTGCGGTCCGCCGAACGGTCGGTCGAGGTGCTGCGAGCGGCCGGCGAGAAGGCCGGCCTCCCGCCCGGAGCGCTGCAGTGCATCCCCGATCACCAGAACGAAGTCACGTACCACCTCTTCCGCCATCCGGGGATCGACTTCCTCTGGACCACCGGTGGTCCCAAGATCGTCGCCCTCGCCAACGCGGCCGGCAAGCCCTGTCTGAGCGTCGGACCCGGCAACGCACCGGTGTACCTGCACAGGAGCGCCGACGTCCGTTGCGCAGTGGTCGATATCCTCATCTCCAAAACGTTTGACCAGTCGGTCATCTGCCCGGCCGAGCAGACGTGCGTCATCGACGCCGAGATCTATGACTCCGTCATCACCGAGTTCCAGCGCATGGGTGCGCACCTGCTCACTCCCAGCGAAGCCACACAGCTCGGCGAGTACGTCTTCGATGAAGACCGAGTCAACGCCGCGGCGCTCGGTCAGCCCGCCAGCGTCCTCGCCGGGGCCATCGGCCTGAAGGTCGATGGGGCAACCAAGATCCTGCTCGCTCCGTTGCCGGAGGAGCTTGGCGCCCTCGCAAATCACCCGCTCATCCGCGAGAAGCTCATGCCCGTGCTCGGCGTCGTGCGCGCGAGGGACGAGCAGCACGCCATCGACGCGTGCGTCCTGGTCACCGAGCACGGCGGTCTGGGTCACACGTCGGCCATCTACGCCGCCGACGCCGAGGTGATCGAACGCTACAGCACTGCGGTGCGCACCGGGCGGATTCTTGTGAATGCGCCGACGGCCGTCGGTGCCCTTGGCGGCGTGTACAACTCGCTGACCCCGACATTCTCGCTCGGCTGCGGTACCTGGGGTGGCTCCTCGACGACGGACAATGTCAACTACCGCAACCTCCTCAACATCAAGACGGTGTCGCGGCGACGTGTCCCGTCGCAGTGGTTCCGGGTTCCTGCCGACACCTACTTCAACATCGGCGCCGTGGAGAATCTGCGGACGCTTGGTGCCAAGCAGGTGGTCGTGGTCACCGACGCTCTCGCCGAGCAGCGCGGCGTCGCCGACGAGGTGCGCCGCAACTTGGGCGGTGCGTCCGTGCGGGTCTTTTCCGACATCGTGCCCGAACCCGACGAGGCGTTGATCAGATCGGGTGTGGAGGTCCTCGAACACACCCATCCCGACCTGATCGTCGCAGTTGGCGGAGGATCGGTTCTCGACGCGGCCAAGGCGATGCGGCTGTTCTACGAGCACCCGCAGCTCACCATCGATGAGCTCGCGCTCCCCTTCCTCGACGCCCGCAAGCGCGTCGCCGCCTATCCGCAGACCGCTCACCGCGTTCGGCTCGTCGCCATGCCGACGACTGCGGGGACGGGATCCGAGGTGTCGCCTGCCGCGGTCATCACCGTGGGTGGGCGCAAGGCAACGCTCGTGGACTACTCGCTGGTCCCCGACATCGCGATCGTCGACCCCTCGTTCACCTTGAGCATGCCGCCGGCCATCACCGCGGACACCGGCGTCGATGCGCTGACGCACGCAATCGAGGCGGGCGTCTCGATCTTCGCTTCGCCGTATACCGACGCCTTCTGCGTGCAAGCTGCGCGGCTCATCTTCGACGCGCTCCCCCGCGCGTTCGCCGACGGGTCCGAAATCGGTGCGCGGACGATGATGGCCAACGCCGCGACGATTGCCGGTCTGGCGTTCTCCAACGCATTCGTGGGTGTCAACCACGCTCTCGCCCACGCTGTCGGAGCGCGCTTCGGCATTCCCCATGGGCGAGCCAACGCCATCTTCCTTCCCCACGTGATGCGCTACAACGCCGCGCTGCCGACCAAGTTCATGCCTGCGCCCGGATACTCCGCGTACGTCGCGCCGGAGAAGTACGCGATGCTCGGATGGGTCATCTTCGGCGGTCGTACCGACGAGGAGCGTCGTGAGCGGCTGTTCACCCACGTCGACGACCTCCTGACGTTGCTGGGTATGCCGCGCACCCTGCGTGAGGCGGGCGTCGACGAGCAGAGTTTCCGCGCATCGTTACCCGACCTCGCGCGTCTGGCGTTCAACGACCCGAGTTTGCGCACCAATCCGCGCATGCCCCTGCTCGTGGAGATCCTCGAGCTCCTCAATGCAGCCTACTACGGCGGGCCCAACGCCAAATCGGTCTGAGTCGCCCAAATCTGCGACGCTCCCGCGGCAGGGACCTCCGTGCGTGTCGTCGAGGCCACGAAGTCGTGC
>JALYTM010000128.1 GCA_030854305.1 Candidatus Dormiibacterota bacterium | reverse complement strand
CTCGTCGACCGCTCCGGTGGCCACCACGGCGCCGCTGACGACGTCGACTCCCACCACGGTCCCGGCGGTCGTGGCCGGACCCGCCGTTCACGGGTTCGTGCCCAGCGACGTGACCGCGGTCAGCGCAGGCCAGTGGTGGGTGCTCGGCTACAACGGTCCGCAGTGCTCGTCGCCATCCTGCACGCGCATCCTCCACACCGTCGACGGCGGCGCCACGTTTGCGTCCATCCCGGTTCCGCCGGTGAGCCCCGCCACCACGGGCCAACAGGCCGACCTGCTGCGTTTCGACGACCCCTCGAACGGCTGGCTCGTGAGCGAACTGGGCGCGGTGTGGGCGACACACGACGGTGGGTCGACGTGGAGCCGCGACACCGGCGCCGGCACCGTCACCGACCTCGCGGCCTCGAGCGGAACCGTCTACGCCGTCGCCTGCGTGCCGGTGTCGGTGTCGGTGTCGAGCTGCACCCTCGAGCGCTCGTTCGCCGGCGAGGACGTCTGGACAGTTCTGTCCGCCTCGGCAGGGCACGGGCAGCTCGGCAGCCTCAACGTCAACGGGTCGCACGTCTGGGTTGCCCTGGACTCGCCCGGCGGGGGGCCTGGCCGGCTGCTGTCATCCTCGGACGGGGGCCAGCACTTCACCACGGGATCCGTGTGCCCGGGTGCGCTGGGCACTCCCCACCTCTATGCGGTCAACACCGGCGTCCTCTGGGCGACCTGCGCCACGGGCACGGAGGCGTCCGCATTCCGGTCCACGGACGGCGGTCAGCATTTCACACAGGTCCAGGCGCCCGGCCTGCCCAACTTCGCCTCCATCGCCGGTGTGTCCTCGGCCACCGCGGTGGTCGGCTCGCTGGGGCTTCTTCGGACAACTGACGGCGGACTGACGTTCGCCACCGTCACCAGCACCTCGACACAGTGGTCAATCGTCGGCTTCACCACGTCGAGCAACGGGTTCGCGATCCAGCTCGATGGGCAGACGGCGCTCAGCGGGCCCGGGTTGTGGCGCACCAACGACGCCGGCGCGCACTGGTACCAGGTGCAGTTCCCCTGACGGCGTCGCCCCTAACGCGATGCCCCGACCGGCTCGCGCAGCGTCTCGGGGTCTGCGTCGAGGTCGCGAACCGCAGGCATCCACGCCGTGGGATCGAACGACGGAGGGCTGGATGGCTTGTGGTCGTGCCCGTGATCGTCCCCCTCGTCCCACGGGGGCGCCGGCTCGGGCAGCGTGCAGGCGACGAACAGGCCGGCGATGACCAGTCCCACCACGATGGCGGTGGGAACGTACTCGGCGGCCCACACGCCGCTCATCACGCCCGCCACCACGAGGATGGTCAGCGGCACCACGAAGCCGATCGCGGGCAGTGCCCACGCCCAGGCCGTCCGGCTACTGTCGTCGATGTGGAGGCGACGATCCAACCCGTGGAGCCACGTGGACACGGTGGTCGAGACTGTCCTCGTCCGGATTGGCATCGCTTGACCTCTCAGCTGGCCGTCGTGCTCGCAGCATCGTACAGTGCGCCGCCACGCGTGGTCGTCGGGCACCGCCAACCGGGCTGTCGCTTGCCTCTGGCGCCCGGTGCCCCTACTCTGTCGGCCACACCACGTCAACCAGCGCAATCACGGCGGAACAGGTGTCTTCAGCCCCGATGACAGGACCGAACCGAAGGGTGTGGCGGCGCCGCATTGTCGCCGCGCTGCTCCTGGTGCTGCCGCTGACGGCGCAGACGGTGCTCTGCGCCAGCCCCGTGGCGGCGGCCACCGGCACGCCCCGGGTCATGGTGATCGTGGAGGAGAACCAGGGATATGCGCAGGTCATCGGCAACAAGGCCGCCCCCTACATCACCAGCCTCGCCAACACGTACGCGTCGGCGACCAACTGGTACGGGTTGACCGACATCAGCCTGACCGACTACGTGGCGCTGATCTCCGGGACCAAGAACTCCTACAGCGCGCCGACGCTGGTCGACAAGTTCGCGGCAGCATCGAACCCGATCAGCTGGAAGGCATACATGGAAGATGCCCCCTCGCCCTGCTACCTGGGAGGCCGGGTCGGCAACTACACCAAGACGCACAACCCGTTCGTTCACTTCCCGAGCATCACCGGTAACCCAGCGCAATGCGACCAGGTGGTGCCGTTCAGCGGCAACTTCAACCACGACTTCGGCGCCGGCAGCGGCTCGGCTCCGTCGTTTGCGTTCGTCGTCCCCAACCTCTGCCACGACATGCACGACTCGTGCGCGCCACAGCACAACCCGGTCGCGCAGGGCGACCAGTGGCTGAAGGCGACCATGTCCACCGTTCTCGCTTCGCAGTGGTACGCCGGTGGCGGCATTGTGATCATCACCTGGGACGCGGCCCTGACGTCCGACCACAGCGGCTGGAACACCGGCAGTGGCGGCCACGTGCCCACCATCGTGGTGTCAGCCACGTCGCACGGTGCCTTCAGCAGCGGCGGCAACGAGTACGGAACTCTCCGCGGCATCTGTGAGACATACGGCATCACGCCGATCGGCCAGGCCGCCAGCGCGGCCAACGGTGACCTGAGACCCGCCTTCTAGCCCATCCACGGGCGCCACCGCCGACTGGCGCGGTCGCGATGTCACCCCGCAGCCGACTGCGGCTGGGTATGCTCCGCCCATGCTGCTGACGCCCGCACCCGACCTCGTCTTCGTGGTGGCGATCCCGTTCGGACTGCTTCTGCTCGTCTGCCTGCTGGGGACGGGGATCTACGTGGCGATGGGTCGGGCCGGCCGGGGCTGATCCCGAAGCATCAGGTCGGCGACGGCGACGGCGCGGAGGGCGCTGACGCGGCGGTGGCGCCGGTCAGTTGGACGTCGAACACCAGCGTCGCGTTGGCCGGGATGCACCCCGTGGCATGCGCGCCGTAGGCGAGGGCGGGAGGGATCACCAGGCGCCGCTTGCCGCCGGCGCGCATGGTCATCAGGCCTTCCTCCCACCCCTTGATGACGTTGGGCGGGGTGGCCCCGATGACGAAGCTGAAAGGGGTCCGTCCGCCTGACCGGGAGCTGTCGAACACAGTGCCGTCGGTCAGCCACCCGGTGTACTGGACGTTGAGCGTGTCGCCGGCCGCCACCGGGTTGCCGGTGCCGACGGCGAGGTCGCCGTACTGGAGGCCGTCCGCCGTGGTGGTCAGCGTCACCGACTCGGTGAAGCTGTCCGCGGTCAGACCCGGCGACTGGACCGGGCAGCGGACTGTCGAGGCGGTGGCGGTGGCGTTGCCGCTACCGGGGACGGCGGTGGGCGGCAGCTCGTCGCCTCCGCAGGCGGTCACCGCGGCTGCGGCGGCGGCGACAGCGGCAAGCAGGCGCAGGCGCAGGATCGGGAAGACCATCGGGTCGAGATCCTACCGCTTGGCCGTAGAATGGGCGTTCACGAACACCTTTGCGGAGCCCTTCCATGGCCAACACCATCAAGGAGTCCAAGGGAGTCAACTCCCAGAAGGACATCCTCACGTCGCAGCGCTGCTCCATCTGCCACAACCTGATGCGGCAGAACGAGATCAGCGTCGAGATCGCCTTCCGGCATCAGCGCGCTCCCGGCGAGCCCAAGCGCGAGCGCATCATCAAGCACAGCAAGAACTGCAAGGCCGCGTAGGCCGGGTCGCACACGGTTGCCCGAAGCCGACGGGGAGACGGGCGGTACACTGAAGCGCATGTCCGTGCGCCTGCCGCTGTTCCCGCTCAACACAGTGCTCTTCCCTCACATGCCGGCGGGCCTGCACATCTTTGAGGAGCGCTACCGCGAGATGATGCGCGACTGTCAGGAGCAGGGCACCAGCTTCGGGGTCGTGGCCATTCGCGAACGGGTCGAGGTGGGCCGCTCCGCGTACCCGTACGAAGTGGGGACACTGGCGCAGATCCACGAGCTGGAGCGGCTGGACGACGGCGGTTACAACCTGGTCGTGGCCGGGGCCTCACGATTCCGGGTCAGCTCGCTGTCACTCAACCAGTCCTACCTTGTCGGCACCATCGCGTACTTGGAGGACACTCGCGGCGACGAACGGCTGATCCCCGAGCTGGCTCGCCGCGTCACCGACGCGTTCCGCGCCTACACCGCCGCGCTCCGCAACCTCGACGACAGCGAGGACGCCGACGTCCAGAGTGAGCTGCCCGACGACCCCGAGCTGCTGTCCTACCTGGTTGCCGCGTCGCTGAACGTCGAGGTCAACCGCCGCCAGGAACTGCTCGAGGAGGATTCGATCTCTGGGCGGCTTCGACGCTGCCTGCAGATGCTGCGACGCGAGCTGGTCTTCCTCGACCAGATGCTCACCCGTCGCGACCACCGCATCGTCTCCGTCTCCCTCAACTGATGTCGGCGGGCACGGAGCGGTTCTCCCTCGATGGACGGGTGGCGCTGGTCACCGGCGGCAGCCGCGGGATCGGCAGGGCCATCGTGCTGGCGATGGCGGCCGCGGGTGCGCGCGTCGCTGTCTGTTCTCGCAAGCGGGAGGCCTGTGACGCGGTCGTGGCCGAGGTGGAGGCGGCCGGCGGGAGCGCCGTCGCCATAGCCGGCAACGTCGGGCGGCCCGAGGATGCGCGCCGGATCGTCGACGAGACCATCGGCCACTTCGGTGCCCTGGACATCCTGGTCAACAACGCCGCGACCAACCCCCAGTACGGCCCGCTTGTCGACGCCGAGGACTCGGCTGTGGACCGAACCTTCGAGGTCAATGTGCAGGGTCCGCTGCGGCTGGTCAGCGCCGCGGTGCACGCGTCGATGGGCGAGCGGGGCGGCAGCATCATCAACATCTCGTCCGTGGGCGGAATCGCCCCCGAGCCGCTGATCGGCGCCTACAACGCCAGTAAGGCCGCGCTCATCAACCTCACCCGCACACTGGCCCAGGAGCTGGGGACGTCCGGCATTCGCGTCAACGCGATCGCCCCGGGCCTGGTGGAGACGGACTTCGCCAGGGTCCTCATCGAAACGCCGGCAATCCACAAGCACATCGTCGGCCGGTCCGCGCTGCGGCGGCACGCGCAGCCGGATGAGATCGCCGGTGCCGCCGTCTACCTGGCCAGCGATGCGGCCAGCTTCGTCACCGGGTCGGTGCTGGTGGTCGACGGGGGCTGGACGGGCTGACCTCGCGGAGCGGCAGGGGCCGGTCCGTCAGTGGAGGTCGAGGACGAAGCGGAGGGGGCCGGCCAGGTAGAAGGCCACGGGCCTTGCCGCTCGTGACAACGTGAGAAGGTAGGTGGTGGTCCCCGCGCTGGAGGGCACGCGCGTGATCGAGGTCACCACGCCACCTGCGGGCGGCGCTGCCAGTGACCCGGCGGGGATGGTGCCGTTGAAGGTCACCAGCATGGCGGTGGTGCCGCTGAAGCCGATCGTGGTCAGTGGTTCACCAGTCGCGCCAGCGAGGTCGACGACGATGCGCTGCGACCCGCTGAATGTGCCGTAGCGCATCCGGAGCACCTGGAAGCCGCTGCCACCCTTGCCGAACGTCTGCGTCGCGGGCAGTGGGGCGGTCGTGGTCGGCCGGCCCGCGGGCGCCGGCGCGGCCGTGGCCGCACG
>JALYTM010000127.1 GCA_030854305.1 Candidatus Dormiibacterota bacterium | reverse complement strand
CACTTGACCGTCCTCCAAGCGGGCGTTGAGCGATCGCACGCAGGGGTTGAGGATGAAGTTTCCGCCGTGTCCGCTCATCACGAAGACGACCTTGACCCCATGGCTGCGACAGGCACCCACGATATCGGCGACGATCGCGGCGAGCGTCGCCCATTCCAGCGTGATGGTCCCGGCGAACGTCCGGTGTGTGAAGGAGGTCCCGTAGGGGACGGTGGGAAGCAACCAGCCCCCCAGCCGTCGGGCCACCCTTTCGCCTGCCCAGGACGCCACCGTCGAGTCGGTGTTCAGCGGCAGGTGGCCGCCGTGCTGTTCGTGCGCGCCCACCGGGAGGACCGCAAAGCGGGGGCGGCGCTCGCGAACCTGGACGGAGGTAGCCTGGAGCCCGCAGAAGGCCGGGTGATCAGCGTGCTCCACGTGGCCTCCCAGGGGTGCCGAGGGAAGAATGGCAAACGCTTTCCTTTCGCATCGGGCATACTCTGCTTGTGGGCAGCGCATGATGTCAACAGGAGGCCACTCCGTGGCTGCGACGTCGCAGCGAACCGTTCACCACATCGGTTGGGTGGTCCGCTCCATCGACGCCTCGCGGGCCCATTTCGAAGACGAGCTTGGGCTCGCGTTCCGTAGCGATGAGGCCTTTCCCGGGCTTCGCGTCGCTTTCTTCGGCGCCGGGTCCGCGATGGTGGAGCTCCTCGAGCCCGAGGACGGAGGATCCGACCTCGGCCTATTCCTCCGCGAGCGCGGCGAGGGCGTTCATCACCTGGCGTTGCGTGTCGACGACGTCCGGCAGGCGCTGACCGACTGCCCGGGCCGTGGCCTGCGGCCGATCGACGCGTCGCCTCGCGCCGGTGCGCGGGGGACGCTCGTTGGCTTCGCGGATGCGCAGCGTGAGGGCGGGATCCTCATCCAGTTCGTACAGGAGCGCTGATTTGAGCGGAATCCCCACCACGCTGGTGGGCAGCTACCCGATGCCCACGTGGTTGCAGGGCTGCCCCGGAGAGCAGGCACAGCGCGACGCGGCGGCGGTGATCCTGCACACCCAGGAACGGGCCGGCATCGACCTGCTGACCGACGGTGAGGTGTACCGCTTCAACCCCGAGCACCCCGAGACCAACGGGATGATCGAATACTTCGTGCAACCGATGTCGGGCGTTCGCACCCAGATTACCCGCGCCGATATGCAGTTATTTCACTCGCAGGAGCACCTCGGTTTCCGCCGCCGGCCCTCGGGAGTCGTCGACGAACCGATCGGGGAGGGGACGCTCGATCTGCCCGAGGCTTTTCGGAAGGTCGCGGGGCTGACGTCGCGTCCCCTCAAGTTCACGGTGACGTCTCCGTACATGCTCGCGCGGATGTTGCTCAACACGCACTACGGCGACCTTCGCGAGTTGGCGCTGGCACTGGCCGACGTCCTCGCCGAGCAGGTGCGCTGGATCGACGCGGCGGTGATCCAGGTGGACGAGGCCAACCTGCCTGGTCGACCTGAGGACGCGGAGTTCGCCGCGGAAGCGGTCAACAGGATCCTCGATGCGGTCTCTGGTGTGCCCGCTGTCCATCTCTGCTTCGGCAACTACGGCGGACAGCGCGTGCAACCGGGAACGTGGTCGCAGCTGCTCGGCTTCTTCGAGCGCATCCACGCCGACCACGTCGTGCTCGAGCTCGCCCGGCCGGGCTACGGCGACCTCGAGCGGCTGCGCGACCTCGACTCGCGCCTGAGACTTGGCATCGGTGTCATCGACGTCAAGACCACTGTGGTGGAGACAGCTGATGAGGTGGCCGCGCGGATCGAAGCCGCCGCGACGCTCCTCGGGGACGCATCGCGCATCGCCTACCTCCATCCCGATTGCGGCTTCTGGATGCTGGCACGGTCCATCGCCGACGCCAAGATCGCCGCGCTGGTGGCGGGCCGGGATCTCTTCGAGGGAGCAGCGAGCACAGACCGACCAGGAGGATCTTCGACGTGAACATCGATTTTCGCGGGCTCTTCCCGGCCACCATCCTGCCGATGACCGACGATGCCCAGATCGACGAGCCGGCGCTGCGCCGCTACATGCGCCACGTCGCAGAGACGACCATCCACGGGGTCGCGGTCAACGTCGATACCGGCGAGGCAGCGCACCTCTCGCACGAGGAGCGGGTGCGCGTCGTAGAGATCGTCGTAGACGAGATTGGAGACCGGCTCCCGGTCGTTGCCGGCCTTCCTGCGCAGTTCACGCAGCAGGCGGTCACGTACGGCAAGGACTACCGGGACGCTGGCGCATCTGCGTTGCTGGTGTTCCCCATCTCGGCATACCAGGGTCTCCCGCTCGACCCCGACCTGGTGATCCGTTACCACACCGCTGTGGGCGAGGGTGTCGGCCTCCCGATGGTGCTGTTCAACCTCGTTCCCTCCCTAGGCGGCATTCTCCTCTCGCCGGCGATCATCCAGCGTCTCTGCGGCCTCGCCCCGGTGGTGGCCATCAAGGAGGCGTCCTTCGATGCCAAGACATACGTCGAGGTGGTGGCCGCGGTGCGTGGCCAGAGTCGGCCCATCGCGATCCTCACCGGCGACGACCCGTTCATCTACGAGTCGTTCGTGCTCGGCGCCGACGGGGCGCTGCTCGGGTTCGGGGCGGTCCCAACCCGCCAACTCGCGGAGATGGTCGACACAGCCGCGGCGGGACGCTTCGACGAGGCCAAGACGATCATGAACCGGCTCACGCCGCTCATGAATGCGCTCTTTGCACCGCCGGTGCGCAACTACCGGGCGCGGTCGAAGGAGGCGCTGGTCATGCAGGGCATCCTGGAACGAGCCACCGTCCGCGAGCCACTACTGCCGATCAGCGACGAGGATCGGAGCGCCGTTCGCGCGGCGATGGTCACGGCTGGTGAGCTGGAGGCCGTCGGCGTCGCATGAGGTTCGCGCTCTGGCTGCCCTCGTACGTCTACCGGGACTCGTCCGTCGATCATCGCGGCCGGCTGCGCGACTGCATCGCCGCGGCGGAGGATGCCGGCTTCGATATCTGGGTGATCGATCATCTGCTGACCGCGCCGGGTCTGTACGGGGTCACCTGGCTGGAGCCGATGGAGGCGCTCACCTACGCGGCGGCGATGACGCGCACGGTGCGGTTGGCGACAGGGATTCTGGTGCTCCCGGTGCGGCACCCCGTGGTCCTCGCCAAGGAGATCGGCACGCTCGACTACCTGTCGGAGGGTCGCTACATCTTCGGCGTCGGAACCGGCTGGTACGGCCCCGAATACGACGCCACCGGCAGTCGCATCGAGGAGCGCGGCGCGAGGACGGATGAGCTCTTGGCCGCCGTTCGGCGCCTGCTCACTGAGGACAACGTCACTTTCGAAGGGCGCTTTTACCGCTTCAAAGACGTGACCATAGAACCGCGTCCCACAACCATGCCGCCGGTCTGGGTCTCCGGCGGCGGGCGCGTCGCCGACGTGGCGTCACCGGACCAGGGCGGGGTCGCGCCGAAGGTTCTCCAGCGCATCGCCGGGGCTGACGGCTGGCTGTCACGCAGCGCGGCGGACCTCGACATGATCACCGCGGACTGGACCGAGATCTCCGCCGAGGTGCGCCGCCGCCGCGGCGGTACGCTCGACGGGTTCACCTTCGGCCATTGCAACTTCATCCACGTGGTCGAGACTGACGATGAGGGGGAGGCGCTTCGCCAGCAGGAGCCGTCGTTCATGGAGACGATGGGGAGCCATCGCCCGTTCGAACAGCTCCGGCGCAGCTACCTCATGGGCACGCCCGGGCAGCAGCTGGAGAAGTTGCGCGCCCTACAGGACGCGGGCTGCGAGTACGTCGTCCTGGGCCCGACGACGGACGATCCCGGCCAAGTCGAGTTGATCAGGGAACTGATCACGGGACCTCTCGGCTCCTCGGTTCCGTCGCACTCTTGACAGGGGCGTCGACCCGGATGCATTGTACGCGGCGCCAAATGGAAAAGCATTTCCTATTGGAAAGGCGGTGCGGGTCATAGGCGCAACTCAGAGGAGGTTGACGGGGCGATGAGCACCTTCCTGCACGCCGTCGGCTTCGGGCTGGTCACCTCGGCGGTCATCGCGCTCTCGGCGGTGGCGCTTTCGCTGCAGTTCAGCGTCAGCAACATCCCCAACTTCGCGCACGGCGAGTTCCTCACCCTCGGCATGTACGGCGCGCTCGTCGCCCAGTTCGTCACCAACAATATCTTCGTCGACGTGATCGTGGGTGGCATCGTGACGGCGGTTGTCGCGTGGGGGATCAACCGGATGATCATCGAGCCCTTCAACCGCCGGGGCGCCAAGGTCACGGTGCTGTTCGTAATCACCATCGCGTTGTCCTTGATGATCCAGAACCTGCTGATCGTCTTCTTCGGCGGCACCACGCACAGCCTGGTGCTGCCTTCGGAGACCACCAGCCAGGTGGGTCCATTCCTCTGGACCGCCGCCGACGAGATCGTCATCGTCGTGGCGCTGGCGATCATGGTGGTGATCCACGTGATCCTGCGCTACACCAAGTTCGGCAAGGCGCAACGGGCGGTTGCGGACAGCCGGGAGCTCGCCAGCGTTACCGGCATCAACATGCCCCGGGTGGTGGCCCTCACCTGGCTCATGGCCGGGGCCATCGCCGGCATCGCCGGTGCCGTCATCGCCATCCAGGGCGGCACCTTCAGCCCGTTGACTGGCTACACGTTCCTGCTCGTCACGTTCGCGGCAGCCGTGGCTGGCGGCATCGGGCGGCCGTACGGCGCCATGGTCGGGGCGATCATCCTCGGCCTCGCCACGGAGGTGGGCGGCGCGTACCTCGCGGCCAGCTACAAGCAGGTGATCGCCGTCGGCATCCTTATCCTCGTGCTCCTGATCCGGCCCTCGGGTCTGTTCGCGGCACGAGGGAGGGTGACGGTATGATCGATTACCTCGTCTCCGTGCTGACGCTGGTGTCGATCTTCGCCATCCTCGCTGTCGGTCTCAACGTCCAGTGGGGATGGACGGGGATGCTCAATCTGACTTACATCACCTTCATGGCCGTTGGGGCGTACGTCTCCGCCGGCTTCGACATCGGTCCCCCGCTGTACGCGCACCAGCAGACGTACGTCATCCAACTGTCCACGCCGTTCCCGATCGCGCTTCTCGCCGGGACGCTGGCCGCCGGCGTGGTCGGGGCCATCATGGGTGCGATCGCACTGCGCCGGCTGCGCTCCGACTACTTTGCCATCGTCACGCTCTCGATGGGGCTGGTTGTCTACCAGGTGGTCGCCCAGAACCGCGGCCTGTTCGGCGGACAGGTCGGGCTCTTCGGGATCCCCCCACCGTTCGCCAACTCACTGCCGTTCACCCCCGAGCAGTACACGTTCTTCTACCTCGGCCTGTGCCTGGTCGCGCTCCTCGGCGTGTACCTGCTCGCCCGCCACCTGTACCGCAGCCCCTTCGGGCGCACGCTGCGGGCCATCCGTGACGACGAGGTCGCTGCGCAGGCGTTCGCGCGACCCGTGTTCTGGTTCAAGCTGCGCGCCTTCATCTTCGGTGCGCTTGTCGCCGGTTTCGGCGGCGCCCTGCTCGCCCACTTCATCGG
>JALYTM010000126.1 GCA_030854305.1 Candidatus Dormiibacterota bacterium | reverse complement strand
AGTGCCGAGTACGTCTCCATCAATGCCGACTACACGACATGAGGACACAGCCGTGACGATCGAGATGATGGACGAGCGGGTTCGGCGCGCACACACGCTGATCGAGGCGCTGCCGTACATCCGGCGTTTCAGTGGCCACACCATGGTCATCAAGCTGGGCGGCGCCGCCGCGGCTAGTGGTGGCGACATCGACTCGCTGCTGCAGGACGTGGTCCTGCTCCGTTTCGTGGGCATGCGCCCGGTGCTGGTGCACGGGGGCGGCCCGGAGATCAGCAGCTGGCAGGAGCGGCTGGGGCAGACCCCGCGCTTCGTCAACGGGCTGCGGGTCACCGACGCGGCCACCATGGAGGTGGTGAAGATGGTGCTCACCGGCAAGGTCGGGCCCGACCTGGTGGCGCGCATCCACCGCCTCGGCGGCAGTGCCATCGGGCTGTCGGGTGAGGATGGGCCGACCCTGCTGGTGCGCAGGTTGCAGACCGACGCGGGACAGGACCTCGGGCTGGTCGGAGAAGTCGACCACGTCAACATCGAGCCGGTGACGTCGATCCTCGACCAGGGGCGGATCCCGGTGATCGCCTCGATCGGGCTCGGCTACGACGGCGAGGCGTACAACATCAACGCCGACTCGGTCGCCGCCGAGCTCGCCGTCGCGTTGGGAGCAACCAAGCTGATCCTTCTCACCAACGTCGACGGGGTCCATGCAACCGACGGGTCGCTGGTCAGCGACCTCGATGCCGGTCGCGCCGAGCGGCTGATCCTCGACGGCGTCATCGACGGTGGAATGATCCCCAAAGTGCGTGCCGCCGTCCGCGCGCTGGACAAGGTCGAGGCAGCGCACATCATCGACGGTCGCGTGCCCCACGGTCTGCTGCTCGAGCTGCTCACCTCCGAGGGTGTGGGCACCATGTTCTCCGCCGCGGCTGGTGGCCATGAGTGAGCGCGTCGCGTCGCTCGCCGACGCGCAGGAGCGAGCCGGCACCGTGCTGATGCACACGTACGCGCGGCAACCCCTTCTCATCACCGGCGGCAGCGGCGCATGGGTCACCGACGAGTCGGGCCGTTCCCTGCTCGACCTGGTCGGCGGCCTCGGGGTCAACCTCCTCGGCCACACTCACCCGGCGGTGACGGCGGCGATCGCCGGCCAGGCCTCGACGCTGGTGCACACCAGCAACCTGTACTTCACCACTCCCCAACTCGAACTGGCCGAGCGGCTGGTGGCGACGGCCTTCCCCTCACGTGTGTTCCTCTGCAACAGCGGCACCGAGGCCAACGAGGCGGCGATCAAGATCGTCCGCAAGTGGGGGAGGCGCAACCGCGACGGCGCGACCGGGATCGTCGCACTCACCGGCGGCTTCCACGGCCGCACCCTCGGGGCACTGGCAGCCACCGCGCAGGAGCGGTATCGCGCACCCTTCGAGCCGCTTCCCGCGGGGTTCCAGCACGTCGAGCCCGACCTCGACGCCATCCGCGACGCGGTCGATGACAGCGTTGCCGCGATCATGCTCGAGCCCATCCAGGGGGAGAGCGGGGTGCTGCCGATCGCGGACAGCCTGCTCCGTGACCTCCGTGCGCTCTGTGACCAGCGCAACCTGCTGCTGGTGCTCGACGAGGTGCAGACCGGGATGGGCCGCACCGGCCGCTGGTGGGCGCACCAGCACGCCGGCATCACGCCCGACGTGATGACCGTTGCCAAGGGGCTGGGCGGCGGCATCCCCATCGGGGCGGTCCTGGCTGCGCCCAGGGCGGACGTGCTGGAGCCCGGCGACCACGGCAGCACGTTCGGCGGCAACCCACTGGCCACCGCCGCCGCGTGCGCTGTGCTGAAGACCATCGACGACGAGCACCTCGTCGAGCATGCCGCGCGGCTGGGCGAGTACCTGTCGGAGTCATTGCTGTCGCTGCGCGACTCCGGCGTCGCCATCGCTGGGGTCCGCGGCCGCGGACTGATGCTCGCGCTGGTGCTCGAAGAGCCGATCGCGGCGGGGACGGCGCGTGCCGCGCTCGACTGCGGGCTGATCGTCAACGCGGTCGGCGCCCGGGTTCTCCGCCTGCTGCCCGCCCTGACCATCTCCGAGGCCGAGATCGACGAGGGAATGCGCCGGCTGCGCGACGCCTTCACCCTCGCCGCCACGGAGAGCGGGGCATGAGGATCGCCGGTCAGCGCGCTGCCCTCGGCCACACCAAGCAGGCACGGCAGTGGGCCATTCTCGACACGGTCCGTACCCGCGCGGTGTACACGCAGGAGGAGCTGGCCACCGCCCTCCGCGCGCGCCGCTTCGAGGTGACCCAGGCCACCGTCAGCCGCGACATCCGCGAGCTGGGGCTGCTGCGTGTGCCCGGTGACGGCGGCACTCGCTACGTGGCCCCTGCTGCCGAACTGGACGAGAACGCCGCGCTGCGCCGGCTGGGCAACGCGCTGCGCGAGCATTCGCTGGGGATCGAGCTGATCGACCTCCTCGCCGTGGTGCGCGCGCAGCCCGGCAGCGCGTCGTTGCTGGCCGCCGCCATCGACAGCGCCCGCTTCGATGAGCTGGCCGGGACCATCGCCGGCGATGACACCGTCCTGCTGATCGCGCGGTCGCGACCGGCCGCGCAGCGGCTGCTGCTACGGCTGCGGGCCATCTCCGAGGACAGTCGATGAGCGCGCGCCCGCGGTGCGTGCTCGCCTTCAGCGGCGGGCTGGATACCTCGGTCGCGGTGCGCTGGCTGCGCGAGGAGCTCGGCTACGAGGTGGTCACCCTCACAGCCGACCTCGGTGGCGAGGGGCGCGACGCGGCTGTGGTCATCGACCGCGCGCTCCGCGCCGGCGCGGTGGCGGCGCACGTGGTCGACGCCCGTCGCGTGTTCGTCGAACACTTCGTGTTTCCAACCCTGTCGGCCGGTGCCCTGTACGAGGGTGTGTACCCGCTGTCGACAGCGCTGGCTCGACCGCTGATCGCCAAGCTTCTCGTCGACATCGCCCGTGAAGAGGGCGCGGTCGCGGTTGCCCACGGGTGCACAGGCAAGGGCAACGACCAGGTGCGCTTCGACGTCGCCACCGCCGCGCTGGCACCCGAGCTGACCGTGGTTGCCCCCGTCCGCGACTGGGACATGGGGCGCTCCGATGAGATCGCATACGCGGCGGAGCACGGGATCGACGTGCCGGCCACGATCGATTCGCCGTACAGCGTGGACGCCAACCTGTGGGGGAGGAGCGTGGAGTGTGGTCCGCTGGAGGACCCCTGGGCCGAGCCGCCGGAGGACGTGTTCGCGTGGACCGCCAACCCGCTGGCCGCACCGGCGCACGGTGAGGAGACCACGGTGACGTTCGAGCACGGGGTGCCGGTGGCAGTCGACGGTCAGCGGCATGCGGCGGAGGAGATCGTGCTGCGCCTCAACGACCTCGCCGGCCGCAACGGGGTCGGCCGCATCGACCACGTTGAGAACCGCCTGGTCGGGATCAAGTCGCGAGAGGTGTACGAGGCCCCGGCGGCGACCTTCCTGCACACCGCGCACGCGGCGCTGGAAACGCTCACTCTTCCCCGCGATGTCGCCCACCTGCAGCGTCAGCTGTCGGGCGAGTGGGCGCGGCTGGTGTACGACGGTCTCTGGTTCGGGGCGCTGCGCCTCGCTCTCGCGGCCTTTGTCGACTCCACCCAGACGCACGTCAGCGGCGAGGTGCGTCTGCGTTGCCGCCGGGGCGCGGTGACCGTGCTCGGCCGCCGTGCGGCGGGGTCCCTGTACAGCACGTCGCTCGCCACCTACGACCGCAAGGGCGACACCTTCGACCACGCGGCGGCGCGCGGCTTCATCGAGCTGTTCGGGCTCTCGCTGCGCACCCAGGCGCGCATCCAGGGCGACCTCGAGGACCTCGCACCGCTCTCCCTGCCGCGCCAGGTCCGGAGGGCACCCTGATGGCGCGCGGGATCAGGATCATCGGCGCCGGCGCCACCGACGACGAGAACGCGGTGGACCCCAACGGCACGCCCCTCCCGACGGTGGCCGCGCCGCCGTCCGCGCCGGAGGTGGACAGTTCGGGCGCGGCCAAGATGTGGTCCGGGCGCCTGGGTGCGCCGACGTCGCGACGTGTCGAGGAGTTCACCAGCAGCATCGCGATCGACCGCCGCCTCGCCGGCGAGGACATCGACGGCTCGATCGCGCACCTGCACATGCTCCGCAAGGTGGGCTTGGTCAGCGCCCGCGACGCGCGCACCATCGAATCGGCTCTGCGCGACATCCGCCGCGAGTTCGAGCGCGAAGGGTTCCAGTTCGCGGCGGGCGACGAGGACATCCACGCCGCCGTCGAGAGGCGCCTCTTCGAGCTGTGCGGCGACGTCGCCGGGCGTCTCCACACCGGGCGCAGCCGCAACGACCAGGTGGCCACCGACCTCCGCCTGTACGCCAAGAAGACGATCCGCGAGCTGATGCTGACGATCGCGTCCCTCCAGGAGGTCCTGGCTCGGCGGGCGCAGGAGCAGCGCGGCACGCTGATGCCCGGGTACACGCACGGGCAGCGCGCCCAGGTGGTGTCGATGGCCCACCACCTGCTCGCCTACGTCGAGATGCTGCAGCGCGACATCGAGCGCCTCGAGGACGCTCATGACCGCTGCGACGTCCTGCCGCTGGGCAGTGGTGCACTCGCCGGTTCGACGCTGCCGCTGGATCGCCGGGCGATGATGATCGAGCTGAACTTCGCGAGCATCAGCGCCAACAGCCTCGACGCGGTTGCCGATCGTGACTTCGTCGTCGAGGTCACCGCCGCCTGCGCGCTGTGCATGGTGCACCTGTCGCGACTGGCCGAGGAGGTGGTGCTGTGGACCTCGAGCGAGTACGGCTTCGCCGACCTGCCCGACTCGCACGCCACCGGCTCGTCGCTGATGCCCCAGAAGAAGAACCCCGACGTGCTGGAGCTGGTGCGGGGCCGCGCCGCGCGGACCATCGGTGACTTGACAACGCTGCTCACACTGCTCAAAGGACTCCCGCTGGCGTACAACCGAGACCTGCAGGAGGACAAGTCGGCACTCTTCGACGCGGTCGACGTCACCATGAGCTCGCTGGCGGTGGTGACCGATGTGCTTCGCGTACTGACGTTCAACCCGCGCGCGCTCCGCGCCGCTGCGTCCGACCCCGGCCTGCTCGCCACCGATGTCGCCGAGTACCTGGTGATCCGCGGCATGCCGTTCCGCGCCGCCCACCACCTCGTGGGTGCGGCGGTGAAGCGAACCATCGACGAGGGGCGGACCCTGGCCGACCTCAGCAGCGCCGAGTGGCGCCACCTGACCGACCTCGCCGGCGACGACATCGTCGACCTCTTCGACCTCGACTCGGCGCTGCGACGGCGCGAGATCGCCGGTGGACCCGGTCCTCGGATGGTGTCCCGTCAGCTGGTGCGCGCGGCCACGCTCATCGCCCGCACGCGCCGAATCGCCACCGTGCTGGCCCGTCAGCCGGCCGCCGCCAAGGAGGTGGGGGCGGGGGTGGCACCCGCCAAGCCGATCCGGCCGGCGCCACGCCGCCCGCGGGGCGGGAAGCCGAAGGCCTGACCGCTATCCTCGGCTGGTGAGCCGCCCAGTACTCGTCGT
>JALYTM010000125.1 GCA_030854305.1 Candidatus Dormiibacterota bacterium | reverse complement strand
CACGAGGCATTCGGTGGTGGCCACCCAGGGCTCCGCGCCCCCGACCGACTCGCTGTACTCGCGTGGGTACAGTCCACCGAACGTCCAGCGCACCTGGTTCTTCACCGAGCTGGGACGGTAGGGGTAGAGGATGTATCCCTCGTACAGGGTGGTGGCGACGATGCGGTCCACCGAGCCCCGGTTCACTGATGTGACTCCGCGCCGGCACGATCGAGCAGGTCGGTGACCACCGCGTCCCACGTCGGCACGCCGCGACGGGCCTTGTAGCGGTACAGGAGATCGAACACCTCGCGGCTGAGGCACACCCACGCGCCGTCGGCGTAGTGGGCGTCGATGAGCTCCCGCCAGGCCGACACGGGCATGCGGAAGCGCGCCTCCTTGGACCACGGAATGCGCTCGGTGCTGAGTGCATCGTCGGCGTCGCGGTAGAACACGGTGCCGCTGAACTGGAACGTCAGTGGCACCTCACCGTCCTCGAGCGCGAAGAAGTACTTGGTGGGTGCGAGGCTGAGGTCGAAGCTGGTGGGCACGTGGAGCTTGACGGTGGTCCTGCCCTCGAAGCCGGGCACCACCATGCTGGTGTGTGTCCAGAGCATCGTCTTCAACGTCGTGCCCCACCGCTCCGGCGTCCCGAAGAGGTCGAGCAACGCCTCCTGCTCGCGCACCGCGTAGGGACGGCGCACCGCCTCGATCATGATCTGGCAGCTGAGCGAGACGGTGTCGACGGCGCGGCCGTCGGCTTCCTCGATTGCCATGTCGAACGCCAGCACCGGTGTCAGCGAGCCGGTGACCACGTGGACGGCATCGATGGCGAAGTCGAGTTCACGCACGGGCCATCACCTGCGCGGGCTTGACGCGCGCGCTGCCACGAAGGTCATCGAAAAACCCTCCAACCCGCTCCCAGACCTCGGTGCCGCCCGACAGGCCACGCCAGTGCACACGGATCAGGCCGACCAGCTCATAGCACCTGTCGATGGGAGCGATGAAGTGGTCGCGGCTGTCGCCGACGCGGTTGATCAGCAGCGCCTCGACGTCGGGAAGGAGCGTGGTCAGCACCGTGTTGGCAGCGCTCAGCTCGTCCCAGCCTTCGAGCGTCAGCAGCGACTCAGTGGCGCCGGCGGGGCTCGGGTAGAAGGCGTGGAGATCGCCGGACGGTGCGCTGGTCAGAAGAAACGCCATCTTCACGGGGATGTTCAGTGAGACCCACATCGCGTCGGTCATCGTGAACTCCTCGAGGAGCCAGAGACGGCGGGGAACCCGACGGTAGCGACGCTGGGCGTCGTGCGGAAACAGCAACGCGCACGGCGTGCACGCGCACAGGAGCTGCCGGTGCACCGGCTCCAGGAGGTGCTCGTGGTGGGGATGCGGTGCCACGCCCTCCGCGCACAGCTCACACCGCTCGGCGGGCTCGCGCTCGCGGGCGAACTTCCGTAGAGCCCCCAGCGACGCCTCAGTGAGGGGATCCATGGCTCACCCCGGCCGGGCAGCGACGCCAACGCGTGGTGCAGCCATCTGCAGGGGGATCAGACACTCGATCGTCGGCGGTCCGGGCGGCGGCGGGCTGAGCCCCTCCACCTCGATTCCGGCGATCTCGGGAGCGGCCTCATAGAGCGCCTTCTCCACCGCCGCCTTCATGGTCAGCTCGGACGACGGACAGCCGTCGCAGCTGCCCTTGAGCCGCAGCCGCACCACCTCGTCCTCGATGCCGAGCAGCTCGACGTCGCCCTTGTGCCCGTGCATGATCGGCCGCACCGATTCCAGTGCCTGCTCGACGCGGTCGCGGAGTGTGACCGGGTGCAGGTCGTGCACCAGGAGCACGCTGCGCACCAGCTCATCGGCGGCGAACCGAGCGAACAGCACCGAGCCGCCGTCCGGCTGGTCGGACACCGCGTCGAGAACGCGACGGAGCGCGTCGCCGTGCAGGTCGAGGACGGCGCCGACCAGCTCCTCGACGCGCGTACGGACGGCCGCATCGGGGAGCTGCACCAGCTCCTCCACGAGCTCGTCGATGCGCGCCATCCGTCCCGCGAACTCTGCGTCAGAGCCGCGGGGCGTCAGGCTCGCTGTCGCGGTTGTCAGTGGGTACCGCCGAATGTGGGCGAGTGCTTGCGCTCCAGCACCTTGCCGTCGCCGAGGTACATGTGCACCCCGCACGGCAGGCAGGGATCGAAGCTGCGGACCGCTCGCATGATGTCGATGCCCTTGAAGTTGTCGGGGCCGTTCTCCTCGAAGATCGGCGTGTTCTGCACCGCGTCTTCGTACGGCCCCGGCGTCCCGTAGCTGTCACGCGGGGTTGCGTTCCAGGGGGTCGGCGGGTAGGGATGGTAGTTGGCGATCTTGCCCTCGCGGATGACCACGTGGTGCGAGAGCACGCCGCGAACCGCCTCGTGGAAACCGCAGCCGATGGCCTCGTCGGGCACCTCGAAGGGGGTGAATGTGTCGGTCCGGCCGGCGTGCAGCTCCTCGAATGCCTTCTCGATGAAGTGCAGCGCGGCGCCCGCGGCGTAGGCCTGGAAGTAGGTGCGCGCGCGGTCACGCTCGATGGCGTTGCTCCACTTGGGAACGTGCCACTCGAACTCCACCTCGGGCTTGCCCTGGGTCTTGGGCAGGTAGATCTTGGTGCTGTGGCCGGTGGCCTTGACGTAGCCGATGTCCACGATGCCGGCGAGCGAGGTCGCCAGCAGGCGGGCGAAGGCGCCGCCGCCGGTATCCATCGCCAGGTGCTCGCCGTTGTGCAGCCAGCGCGGGCACATGACCCAGCTGTACTTGTCGTCGAAGTCGCGCTTCTGCGGCTTCGGCAGGGTGGTCTGGTTCCACGGGTGGCGCTTGTCGACGGGGTTGCCGAGCGGGTCCTTGGTGACGAACGTCTCCGACTGCTCCCAGTCGTCGTAATAGGAATGGCCGAGCAGGATG
Organism: Candidatus Dormiibacterota bacterium; assembly: GCA_030854305.1. Classification (GTDB taxonomy): domain Bacteria; phylum Chloroflexota; class Dormibacteria; order Aeolococcales; family Aeolococcaceae; genus Aeolococcus. Next base: position 2,650 of record JALYTM010000125.1, on the reverse strand, counting down.
CGGATGTTGAGGTTGATGTCGACCAGGTCAGTGGTGACCAGCTTGCCGTCGACCACGCAGCCGGGGGTGACGAACATCGCCTTGCCCCACTCGCCCATGCGCCGGTACGTGTAGTCGCACACGGCCGGGTCGTTGAAGGAGCCCCAGCACACGGTGTCCATGCGACGCCGCCCCACCTCTTCGTACCCGGGGAGCGCATCGTAAAAGAAGTCGAAGATGTCGTCGTGCAATGGCACGACCTTCTTCATGAACTCCACGTACTTCATCAGCCGCACGAGGTAGTCGGTGAACAGCTGCACGGTGGGGACGGTGCCGACGCCGCCCGGGTACAGCGTGGAGGGATGGACGTGGCGTCCCTCCATGAGGCAGAACATCTCCCGCGTGTAGCGGCTGACGTGGAGCGTCTCGCGGTAGAACTCGCCGGTGAACGGGTTGAGCGCCCGCATGATGTCGGCGATGGTCCGGTACCCGTGGTCACCGGCGTGCGGCGACGGCGTGTTCTCCGCCTTGGCGAGAACGCTCGGGTTGGTCTCCTTCACCATCTGCTCGCAGAAGTCGACCATCAGCAGGTTGTCCTGGAAGATGTTGTGGTCGAACATGTACTCGGCCGCTTCGCCGAGGTTGACGATCCACTCCGCGATCGCCGGGGGCTTGATGCCGAAAGCCATGTTCTGCGCGTAGGTGGCGCAGGTGGCGTGGTTGTCCCCGCAGATGCCGCAGATCCGGCTGGTGATGAAGTGCGCGTCGCGCGGGTCCTTGCCCTTCATGAAGATGCTGTAGCCGCGGAAGATCGACGAGGTGCTGCGACAGTCGGCCACGATGCGGTTCGCGAAGTCGATCTTCGTGAAGATGCCGAGGCTGCCCACGATGCGGGTGATCGGGTCCCAGGAGACCTCCGTCAGCGTTCCGGCTTTCGGTGTCCCCTTCTGCATCAGTGTCGACATGGTGGTTGGGTCTCCTTACCTGAACGCTGTGTCAGCGGGTGCGGGGCGTGTAGCCGGTGGTCAGCTCGGGCCGGTTGTGACGCCACTTCGGCTCGATGTTGGCGGTGTGGTTGGTGATGCTCCGCAGGCCGCGGATGGCCTTCCCGTAGGTGGCGACGACCGCGGTCGACAGCTTGGCCCCGGGTGGCTCATCCATGAACGGCATGAACTTGTCCGGGAAGCCCGGCATGGTGCAGCCGATGCAGATGCCGCCGACGTTCGGACACCCCCCGATGCCGGCCATCCAGCCGCGCTTGGGCACGTTGCAGTTGACCACCGGGCCCCAGCAGCCGAGCTTGACCAGGCACAGCGGCGAGCCGTACACCTTGGCGAACTCGCCCTGCTCGTAGTAGGCGCCGCGGTCGCAGCCGTCGTGGACGGTGGCCCCGAACAACCACGTCGGCCGCAGCTGCTCGTCGAGGGGAATCACCGGCGCCAGGCCGGAGACCTGGTACAGCAGGTAGAGCACCACTTCCATGAAGTTGTCGGGCTGAACCGGGCAGCCGGGGACGTTGATGATGGGCAGCCCGGCGGAGGTCTTGAAGTCCCAGCCGAGGTAGTCGGCGAGGCCCATCGCGCCGGTGGGGTTCCCCTGCATCGCATGGATCCCGCCATACGTTGCACAGGTGCCGATGGCGACAACCGCGAGTGCCTTCGGCGCGAGCCGGTCGATCCACTCGTTGGTGGTGATCGGCTGCCCGGTGGCCGGGTCGGTCCCGACCGCCGCCCAGTACCCCCCGTTGTCGGCGTTCAGCTTCTCGTTGGGGATCGAGCCCTCGACCACCAGGACGAACGGGTCGAGCTCACCGCGCGCCGCTGCGAACCACGGCTTCAGGAAGTCGTCACCGTTGTCGAACGCCAGCACCGGGTTGTAGAGATGGACCGTGGGCAGCCCGGGGATCGCCCCCAGCAGCACGTCCTCGATGCTGGGCTGGGTGGCCGCGGTGATCGAGACCGAGTCCCCGTCGCAGCCCAGGCCCGCGGTGATCCACACGATGTGGACATCCTTGACGGGAGGTTCCTTCTGGGTTTTCCGGCCGTAGGGGACTGCTTCGGTCACCATCTGCCGCTCCTCCTGACGCGTGGCGGACACGCTGATTCAGTGCGACAAACACGCACCGGATCCGCACCCTAGGCAGGGGGGGAAAGACCGTCAATATGTGCGCATCACAGTTACCCCCATCGGGGCTGTTGCGTTTTTTGTTCTGGGCGGTATCCTCGGCTCCTAAGCTCTCGCGAGCCGCGCCACCGGCAGGAGGGAACCGTGACCGATCGCGACTCGCCGAGCAGCGACGACTCCCGGGTGCCCGTCCAGCCCCGGAACTACCTCCGCCCCTGCCTGCTTCTGCTGCTCGAGGAGGAACCCACGTACGGCTATGAGCTGCGCCACAAGCTGGCTCCCCTGTCGGCGGGCAACTTCGACCCGGGGACGGTGTACCGAGCGCTGAACACCATGGAGGACGACGGCCTGGTGCGGTCGACCTGGAAGCGTTCCGTCGAAGGCCCGCGCCGCCGCCTCTACGACATCACCGTCGCCGGCAGCGCGGTGCTGGACGGGCTGAACCGCGAGCTGTGCGGCTTGCGCACCATGGTCAACGACTTCATCGGCAGGTACGAGAGCCACCACCGCCCCGACACCGATGTCGCGGCCGAGGACGCGGTAGCCG
>JALYTM010000124.1 GCA_030854305.1 Candidatus Dormiibacterota bacterium | reverse complement strand
CGACAGCCCATCGGCGGCAGCCAGGACAATGGCAGAACGGACCGCAACCGACTGTGGGGTGTTGTGTGCTCGCACCCACGTTTCGAGCACCCGGCGATCGTCAGTGGGCAGGCGAAGTGCTGATGCTCGAGACCACATGCGTGCACTGTCGGAGACTCGGTGCGCCTTGTCTAGCTATTTCTCGGACGTACCACTAGCGGCCGATGGGAAACGGCACCGGGACCAGCACACCGTCCGGGGGCACGGCGATGGTCACCTGCTGGCCGTCGGCGTATGTCCTGTGCCACGCGCCGGGGGCGGCGAGGACGTAGCTGTCAACAGATGTGATGGTCACATCCGCATCGTCGAACCGGCATGTCTCGACGATGCGGGACGGCTGGTCGCGCATGACGCACACATTCGAGCTGCCGGGACCCGACCCGGTCCACGCGGCCGTGCCGATCACCGAACCATCCTGTTCCATGGTCAGAAGGTATGCGGCGTCACCGTTGTACAGAGTGGTGGTGGCGGTGCTCCGCTCGATGGTGAGGGCGTTGCGCCCGACATGCAGGACGCGGCCGTTGGCGTACACAGCGACCGGACCCCGCAGCGCCAGCAGCACCAACCCGGCGATCGCAGCGCTCACGCCCACGGCCATCGCGGTTGCCGGACCTTTCCGTCGCAGAAGGAGCCGGCTTTGCGACGCGACCGGCGGTGCGTGGACCGCGCTCATGCCGCCGAGGGGTACGGGCAGGTACTGCGCGCGGCGGTCGACGGCCGTCCGTCGGTGGTCGGCCGGCGGATCTCTCATGGTTGCATCACCTCGAGGCTGTGGCCGACCACGGTGTGAACGCTGGGGTCGATGACGAGCGTGAGCCGCAGACAGCGCCGCGACGCGGTGACGAACCGGCCGTCGGATGCCTGCGCCCGGGAGCGATCCTCGAAGTCCACAAAGGCTTTCACCGGCTCGTGGCTGTCGGCCAGGCTCCCCGCCACGGTCAGCTGGGCGTACTCGCCGAAGTCGGGCTGGAAGGAGGTCCCCGAGCGGAGGAACGGCTCGACCGCCATTCTCACCGTCGCAAGCGCCTGCGCCGAAACGTACTCGTCGAACCGGTCGTTCTGACCGGACAGCATCATGCCGAGGTCAAACATGAAGTGTTCGGCGAGCGCCATCACCTCCCCGAGCCGTCGCTCCCGCCCGTCCGGTGCACGTCTGGCGAGCTGAGGCCGGCGATTCGCGGCGAGCTTCATCGACGCCGGCGCGCCGGCAGGTCGGCGATCGCCTCGGTGAGCTGCCGGTACGCGCTGCGCAAGGCGGCTGACAGGTCCTGCACGGCGACGCCGTCCAGACCGGCACGTCGTACCCGGTCGGCGTCGTCGGGCATTTCCACGATCGCGTTCACACGGTCAGCGATGTCCGCGAGGTACTGCTGCGTCACCGGGTGACGCCGGTTTCGCCGCGTGGTGGGGACGATGCACGGGACCACCACCGGCGGTAGGTCGTCGATGTCGAGAAACTCGAGGACGGCGTTGAAGTCCTGGCGGCTGCAGGCGGTTGGAAGCACGAGGGCGTCGGCCTCGGCGAGCCAGTAGGCAGCAGCCGCTGCCTCCGGCCCGGCGGTGGGATCGGGGAGCCGGTTGCTCATGTCGACCACCACGAAGGAGAAGCGATCTCGGAGGTGCGCGGCGAGTCTGCGAACGTCGGTGCGGCTGTACTCGACGCCTTGCCGCGTCTCGGGAAAGCAGGCAAGCGCGGGGGTGCGTGCGTTGACGGGACGCGGTGCTGTCTGACCGCGGGCCAACGCTGAGGCAAGGGCCCGCACGGTGGTGGCCTCGGCGGGGAGGTCGAAGTAGCCCCACGCGTCGGGGTTGGCGATGTTGGCGTCGAGAATGGCCGCGCGGTGGCCGACGGTGTCGAGAACCGTGCCGGCCACAATCGCGACACCGGCGGCGTGGCTCGTCTTGCCCACACCCCCCTTCCGTGAGCCCACCACGACGATCGTCGAAGAGCGCCCGACGATACGGTCTGCCAGGCGCTGGTCGGCGACGACGCGGCTCATCCCGCGCCCGCTGCGCCACGAGCCGACCCGTCGCTGCACCGGCCGCCGCGGCGGGACAGCCGGGGGTTGCGCGTCGGCACTGCTCCGTCGTGACGAGGCATCGAGCAGGAGGTCGACCGGGTCGGAAACAACTGGTCGCTCAGCCGTTTCCAGGAGCGACGGTAGGAGCGGACGTGTGCGCGTGACGGATCGTCGCGATGTCGGCGGCAGGCTTCCCGTGATCGCCACCCCGGACACCGTTCGATCCCGGTGCGCAGCGCGAATGCTGCCCACCAGGGACGCGGCGCGCGCCGCAAACACAGCCGGCCTCCCGGTCGACACTGTCGGCGTGAACAGCTTCATCGCGGTTTCCGCCAGTGCCAGCGGAGCGTCCCCGACGGTTGTGCGGACGAGGTGCCACCGAGGGTCGACCATGTCGCTGGACGCCGGGTCGATGCCCACCACGAACACCCCGTCGACGCCCCTGGCCACGTCCCGCAACCCGGGATCGTTCATCACCAGGTACACCAACCGCCCGCGCGGCGTCACCGCGGCGACGTCCCCACGATGCGGCGACGCCCGCCCGGTGGCGAAGAAAGCAGCGCCGCGGGTGGTCGGGACAAGGCACGGTCGCGACGGCGGCGTGGTGTCGAGCCGAAGACTGTCGATCAGCCTTCCGAGTGCGTCAGCATCCTCGAGGCGAACGAGGAGCGAGACGAAGGTCACGTCCTCCTCAGTGGACACCGTGTTCCACCGTCGCCGCCGCTCCCGCGCCGCCGCAGCACACACCGTAGCCGCCGCTGCTCAGCGCGGCCGCGAGCACCAGCGCACCGGTGACCAGCACCGTGGCGGCACCCGCCCAGCGGCTGGACCGCAGGCGATGGCCGTGTCGACGCCATGCGGCGAGGTGAGCCAGCGCCGAGAGCAGTGCCAGGACCGACCCCAACCACAGGACGATCCCGGCCATCTCGAACAGGCTGGGCGCGGCGGCCCCCGGGTCGAGCAGAGCCGAGATCCATCTCCCGGGAGTGCCGAACACGACCGTCACTGCAACCACCACGGCGACGCTCGCGACCACCCCGGCCAGCGAGGGTCCGATGCGCACCTCAGCCGCCGCCGAGACCGGTGCTAATGGCGGCGAACGCGGGCGCGCCGAGCAGAAGGAGCAGCGGCACGAGCATACCCGCGATGGGCAGCGTGACCAGGATGCGGGCGCGCGCCGCCCCGCTGCCGCGCCTCGGCCAGTCGAGCGGCGTACACCGACTGGGCCACGCGAAGGTACGTCTCGCGCTCGGCGATGCCGACGTTGGTGGTCTCCAACGCGTCCGCGACCGTGGCGAACTCGGGAATGTCGTAGCGGTCGGCGACCTCGCGATACCTCTCCACAGTGCTCAGCTGCCGCTCCCGGCTGAGCCTGCTCCAACCGCCTTCGACGAGAACAGACAGTTCCGGCGATGCCGCGCACCGCGCCAGGATCCGCACCGCGTCCTGGAGCTGAAGGCCGCGTCCGTCGGTGAGGACGGCGACCAGCATCATCATGTCGCCGAGCGTCCGGCCGGCTGTCTGACGTGCCCGCCGGGCGGCCGATCGAAGGGCGGCGAACCGGACGAGCATCGCGAGCCAGGGCACCAGGACGACCAACACGGGAGGCAGGTCAATGCCACTGCCGTCGAGGTGCAGCACCAGGACAGCGACCAGTGTCACGGCCATCGAGAGGAACGCAACGACACCGGTCTGCGCGACAAACCCGGCAGGAGTCTCCGGTCGTTGCGCGCACGCCAGCATTCGCTCCAGGTCCAGCTCCTCCTGCACCTGGCGAACTGCGGAGACCCTCCCGGCGACCCGTTCCAGGTGCGACCGAGGTGCGCCGTATCCGCGCAGTTCCGAGAGGCGCCGCCAGGCGCGGAGATCGGCGGGAGTGAGCACGCCCAGCCAGCCCAGTCCGATGCCCCACAGCAGGACCACGGCGCCGACCGCGGCAGCGCTGGGGAGCAGGCTAGCGGGCCTTGAGGCGTTCCTGTTCGTCGGCAAGGCGGCGGAGGTCCCACCGCGTCCAGCTTCCGACGCGCGCGATCAGTCCCAGGGTGCTCACCAGTGCCGCGAACGTCAGCGCAACGGCGACCAGGACCACCGACCCTTGGACCGACTGGTAGTACCCACGAAAAGCGTCCACTCGAACCACGATCAGGAACATCAGCGGGACCGATCTCCCGAATACGGGAAGACCCTGCAGGGCAAAGGGCATCCGTACTCACCGACGGACAGCGATGGACATCGAATGTGGGATTGAACTTGGATCGCTGAGGGGCGGCTCCCCGTGCAGCCCCGACCGGCGTGTTGACGGGGTCGAGGGGCGTTCGGCGGGTTGTGACACTGTCGTCACAGGTACGTCCACCCTCATCAAGATGCTGCGGGCGAGGCTACGACGGCGTACGGTGCTGGGCGGCATCGGCGGTGATGAGCGCCAGCGAAGCAGACGCCTACGTGGCCGATCTGATGGGAGACACCGATGGCTGACAGGATTGGCGCGACAGAAGCGCCCCGCTGCGCTGACTGCGCGGCGACGGCAATCTACCGGGGCACGCTCCACGGCGAGGTCGCCTACTTCTGTGACCTCCACATCTCACCCGACGCCACCGACTTTTGGCAAATCCAGCAGCGGTAGGCGATGGCGGCTAACGCTCACGAGGTGGGGCGCTGTCGGCAAGGTGCGCAGGCTGCCGGTCGGTGATGCTCGTCGCCCGGCATCGCGCCCGGGCGTCGGGGCGCGTGACGGTCGGTCCTTGTCCGCTAGACCGGGCCGGGGTACAGTCGCCTTTGGAGCGAACATTGGTGCGGCCATGAGGATCAACCTGATGCTTGACATGAGCGACGCCTTCTACGCGGAGCGTGGCGAACCCAGCGATATGCGCAAGCCATTGGCGGCTCGCGCCGCGCGCTGACATGGACGAAAACACGGTCCAGAACATTCTGAGCAACGCCACGCCACGCCTTGGGCGAGGTTGAGGGCATCATCGCCAACGCCGCTGACGCTGACCACACATGGCGCGGCGTCCACGCTGCCATGGCGCGGCTTGCGTACATAGAGCAACTGCTCACGGAAGGCGGCGACGCGGACCCTGACAGCGTTCCAGCGTGAGATGAGAGACACCTGTGGCTGACCAGATCGACGCGACTGAAGCGCCCCATTGCGCTGACGTCGACTGCCAAGCGACGCCGCACTATCAGGGCACCCTCGGCGGCGAGGTCGCCTACTACTGTGACCTCCACAAACCGGCTGACGCTAAGGACGTTCAGCCGATCCGGCCGAGGTAGGGCGATGACCGGCTAACGCCCACAAGATGGGGGCACTGTCCGCAAGGTGCGCACGCTGCCGGTCGGGACGTCGTCGTCGTGTCCTCCTGCCCGATGATGATCGTGACGGTGGTTCTGTCCCCTGAGGGCCCGTCGTGAAGGGGCAGGCCGCCTGCCGCCGTGCTGCAGTCAGCGCCGTCGGAAACGTTTGGATGCGTTTCGGGGTGTCGGGTGTACGCTGGTGGTAGCACG
>JALYTM010000123.1 GCA_030854305.1 Candidatus Dormiibacterota bacterium | reverse complement strand
GCTCAGGGCGTCGAGCTTGACGGTGTCGAGCATCCCGAGGGTCTTGTCATCGAGGCCGGCGTAGACCTTCCAGTCGACGTCGGCGATCTGGTCGTACAGGTGCTTGAGGGTGGCGGGGTCATCCTCGCCGTCGATAGCGTTGTGGGACAGCTGGAGCGCGAGGCGCTGGTCCGGCGTTGTCTCGCTGACGATCTGGAGCGTGAAGATGGTCGCGAGGTCGGCCTCGACGGCGGCGGATACGCGGTGGTTGCCGGACAGGACGATCCACACGTCGTCTTCGGGATTCCACGTCAGGGGCGTGCTGGTGCAGGCGCCGTCGCGGCGCATGTTCTCGACCAGGCGTTGGAAGGTCTCGTGCCTGAGAAAACGAGCGTTCTCCTCAAGCAATGTGAGCTGTCGAGGATCGACCTCGGCGATGCGGAGCTTTATCTTCGACGTGTCAGCCATGCCGCATCCGGTAGTCAATCGTCCTTGTGCCCTTGCGACGGTTGCAGGGGCCGCAGAGTGGCTGGAGGTTAGCCGCCGCGTTCAGACCGCCCTCCGATAACGGCACGACGTGGTCGGGTGACAGCCGCTGGGTAGCGCCACAGCAGAGGCAGCGCCAACCGTAGAGGTCGAGGATCGCGCGCCACTCGGACGAGGTGAAACCGGGCTGCTGTCGGGCCAGTCGGCGGCGACGTGCGTTCGCGGCGGCGACGTGCTCGGGGTGAGCGCGGCGCCATTCCCGCTGCGCGTTCTGGTAACTGACCCGACGTTCGGGCGTCATCTGATCGTGACGAAACCGTGCGGCGCGTGCAATACCCTGCTCCCGATGGGCCTCGTAGTACGCGCGCATCTGGACGCGATCCTTCTCGCCGCGCTGATGGTGCAGGGCCGCCCTCGAGACCGCCTTGCAGGATCGGCAGTACGGATGCAGACCACTGGGACGCTGGGAGTCGCGATGGAACTCGGTGATCGGCTTGACAGCGCCACACTTCCGACAGCTATGGGTGTCGGTGGTCATCCCAGATTCCGGGGACGCTGGGTCCAATCGGTGTCAAGTCTACACATCGCAAACAGACGTGCAACCGTGCCCCTCATGCCGCCTCTTTCGCTGTGACGGCGGCGTGCTTGCGTCGCCATTCGGCGAGTCCTTCCGCGAGCGTCCATCGTCCCAGGTCGGATCCATAGTTGATCTCGTAGCGTCCGTCGTCCAGCTGTCTGCGGTTGAGCACTTTGAACATGCCGCGATACTTCATCGAGACCGGGTTCTTGGCGAAGGCGGTGGTAGCGATGCTGTTGGTCCGATGGCTCAGGGATCGCTCGATCAGGCGTCGGGCTTCCTTCGACAGGGCCGCGTAGAGCACCAGCTTCGACAGTCTCGGGTAATCGGTGCCGCTGACCGGGAAGTCGCTCAGCAGGTAGCACCAGGGCGGGGTCAGCTTGCCGCTCCAGTTCGCGGTCGCACTCGGGACCGCCATGGCGAAGGCGCCGACAATGTGCCCGTCAACGCTCACCCCCACCGCGATCGTGGGTTGCCCCGGACGGATGTTGGCGTTCATGTACTGGCTCCGGAGCGTGACGAACTGGCCCTCCTTGAGCAGATGGAGCGCCATCCGCTGTCCGACCACGTCCCCTCTCGCCAGCCTCGGCATCAGGACCTGCTCGACCGGCTGGCGCGGCTGGACGTGCCGGCGGGGCCCACTGCTGCTGTAGACGAAGATCGGCACGCCCCGGTTCGTGGTTCGGGTCACGCCGCGCAGGGCCGCGTCCATTCCCTCGAGACGGCTTTTCGTGCCCAGCAGCCAGCGCCGTTTCGTGCGCATCGACCCGATCAGCTCCGCGAGGCGCGCATCGTCGAACATCGTGAAGGCCGGCATCGGCCAGTCGAACACATGATCCAGGGGCGCGTTCTGGCTTTCGTAATCCCCACCCTGGAACGGCGGATAGCAGATCACTCCTGACGCCGCTGGGACCGTCTGTGTCCAGTCGACGACGTCCATGGGGGTGAATGTGTTGAGCACGAAGGCAACGCGTCTGAGACGGTCCCTGGTCGTCTCCATGAGGCCGTGCCACTGGTCCCTGTATCCCGCGACCAGCCGAGCGTAGTAGGTCTGGTGCTCCTTCCCGAAGGCGAATGCGAACCGGGTCAGCAGCAGGACCGTCGAAACCACGCTCAGGCTGTCGCCATCCTCCACCTCCTCGGCGAGCCATGGATAGCGCGCCGCCGTCTCTGGCCGGATGTGGAGGTCGAGCGGCTGATGGGCCAGGAAGTTCCCGACCGCGCAGCTGTACAGGGTGACGTCGTTGCCGTGCGATCCCTTGGCCGGCTTGAGGTCGGCCAGCGCCCGCTCCACCGTGAAGTTGCCCGAACAGCCCACGTAGATGTCCTCGACGTCGTCCCACGTGCTCACGTGCTCATGGACGATCGACTGCATCTCGGCGGGAATGCTGCCGTGAAACACCGGGACATTATGCGATGGAGCGCGGGGAAGGTCGTGACCCTTCGTCTCTCCAGTGGAACCGGAGCGTTCTACTCTGTCACTACCCGCGCATGGCCCCCATCGCACGACCGCTCTGGTGGAAACGGTCGTCAGCCGCCGACTCTACGCTTCATGAAGATGAAGTGGGTGCGCTTGCCTTCTTTTCGTAGCGGTCAATCGCGGCGCGCCGCGTGACGTGGTCGCCGCACGATGGTACGACCGGCTCCACGTGATTCAGGACGATCCAGCGGGCTTGCAGGCGGCCCACCCGATAAGCGATCAGCAGGAGCGTGTCGACTTGGCCTCCGAGCGCCGACCAGTACAGGGAGGCGGCACGGCTGGTGGTGACACCCAGCGCCTCGCCGATCTCTCGGAACTTCGCGCCATCCCGGCGCATCCGCAGCGCGGTCGCCCTGCGCGGCGTGACGAGGGTCATCCTGCCGCCCGCGTCGGGCATTTCGTGCAGCGCCGCCAATCCCTGGTCACGCGATCCCAATGCACGAATAGCACATGACCGCACTCGAGCATGTCGACATCGTAGGCGTCGTCCCAGGGACCCCGCTTGACGCGTTCGCGGGCCACCACCTTGCGCAACGGGTAGTCAGTCTTCACAACTCGAGCGCCTGCTGCGGATCCGGTAGCGCGTCCGGCCAGTGAAGGTCGCGGTGCCGGACGAACATGCCCGCGTTGGTCATCTCGTACATAACGTCGCCCGTCTGCCGTTCCCACCACGCGGCCACGATCTCGCGGTGGCACCACGTCTTCGGGTTCTTCTCGAAGTCCTCAAAGCAACACAGCACCAGCCCAGCGGACTGCGTCCACGTCGCGATCTCGTTGACCCGGCCGATCACGTGCGTTAGAATTCCCGGTCGCTCCAGGCGCGCCACCAGAGCCCGCGTGAACTCGTCCCGATCCTCGATCTTGAGCACCCCACCGTAGGGCGCGAGGCTCTTGATCTTGTCGACCACGTCGTACTCGAGAAACCTCGGGTTGCCGACCGTGATTGCCACCTTGGGCAGCTTCGATGCAGCCGTCGCCGGCGAGTGAAACCGAGCCGTGTACAGGGGAACCTTCGTGACTGTCATGGGTTCATTCTAGCACGCACCCGTGCGCTCACGACAGGGGGACTGTCAGGAGTGTCGTGCCGTCCGCGGTCGTGTGCCGCTGTGCCCCAGGGATGTGCACGCTGTTCGCCTTGGCGAGTTCGTTCAGCACATGGGCGACCACCCCGGCCGCTACCCGCTCGGCTGCCGTCCCCTCGCGCAGCTTGACCGCGTAGCGAGCCAGCACCTTGCCGGTCGTGTCGGTCATGCGCTGCTCCATGCGCGGCAGCTTGCCGCAGGGCAGCGTGACCGTCTCGCCCCGACCGATGGCGTCGATCGCCGCGGCCTCGACGTCCGCCCAGCTGAACTCGCCCAACTCGAGCGCCTGCTGGTTCTGCTGCTCCTTCAAGCGCCCGCACACCAGCCGGAACTCGGCGGTCGTCATGGGGGTCGGATGTTCATTCAGCGCCCGCAGCGCGAACGTCTGGCGGTTGCCGTCGAGCCCCCCCATGCAACGCGCATGACCGATCCCCAGCTGACCGCTCGCGATCAACGACTGGACATCGTTGCGGAGCAGCAGGAGGTCGAGGCGCGCCTTCACCCGCTCGACGCTCACCTTGAACTTCTCGGCGATCTCCGCGACGCTGTAGCCGAACCGCTCCTGGCGGCTGCTGTACGCGCGCGCCTCGTCGATCGGGTTCAAGTCCTTCCGGTGGATATTCTCGACCAGCATCACGTCTGACGCCGCCTGCTCGTCGTACCCGCGCACGATCGCGTCGATGGTCGTGCCGCCGGCGAGGACCGTGGCCCGCAGGCGCCGCTCACCCGCGACCAACTCGAACCCGTCGCCGTCCCGGCGCACGATGATCGGCTCGATCAACCCCTGGGCCGCGATGCTGTTCGCCAACTCCTGCAACTCAGCCGGGTCGAACTCGGTGCGGTCGTTCACCGCGACGCGGATCTCGTCGACCCGCAGCTTGCGGAGTGTGGACTCTCTCACTCTCACTGCGCCTGCCGCTTCGCCATCTCGGCCAGCACCGCCACGATGGGCGACTGACCGGCGGCTGCCTTCGCGAGCAGGCGGCCCAACGCCGGCTGCATCTTCGGATCGCGCGCCTTCAACTCCATCTCGTTCTCCTCGAGGCTTACCTTATCCATGCCTTCATTCTAGCACGATGGCGTGCGGTTATGTCAAGGTTTCCCATATTGGGGCAGGGGATGTCGCGGGTCAGCCCGGAGACCGCGTCCAGACTTCGACCGTGCCGCTCGCGTGCGTCCAGACCCAGCAGTCAGGGAACCGCGCCTGCATCCCCGGCATGACGACCTCGATGAACTCGCGGGCGCTGCTCGCATCCGATGGCGTACAGGTCGCCAGGAGCCGACGTCGGCGAGTGTTCCGGGGCAACACGCCCTTGTCGCGAAAGTGCTCAATTCGGTTCTGCGCCATGAGGATCGGACAGCGGCTGCCTTCTGGGTGGTTCTCCTCGCGAGCATGGTAAGCGTGCTCGATCGCGTCGTCGACGTCGTTGAGCAGTTCCGCAAGCTCGTCACGGCGAAGCACGAGCTCGTCAGGGCGAAACACGATCCCGATCCGGTGCTCCGCATCGTAATCGCCCTTCGAGATCCAACCCGGACCCATCGGCGCGTTCATCAACTCGGCCTCCTCAGCGTCGATCGGCGGCAGCGGCTCGCCCGAGCCATCGCCGGTGACCTCCGCGCTCCGTTCGTGCGGGAGCGGCTCGTTGCCAGCCGCCGTCTGCGGCCCGGTGACCGTGACCGTCTTGCTCCGGGCGTAGGCCAGCGCCGCCTCGCGCGCCGCGTTGGGGTTGGCCTTCGCCTCCTGCTGCTCAGCAGTCAATGGCGGCTGCAGGAGCCGCCGGTGGCACCCTCCCTTGTCCTCGGGGTCCAGATCCCACCCGCACCGGTGACCGACCTTCGTGCAGCAGTGGAACCCCACGAAATGCCCGTTGGCATCCCGCTCGCTCGTGTCTTCGTCGATGGATCCGTGGTCCGGGCACGTGAACGTGCGCTTCGCTGCCATCGCTGACCTATCGCTGCGGCGAGAACGACATCTCC
>JALYTM010000122.1 GCA_030854305.1 Candidatus Dormiibacterota bacterium | reverse complement strand
CGGTGATGGTGGGGTTGCGGAAGTCGAGGTGTTCGCCGAGGTAGTTCTCCGCGGTCCCGTCCATCACGATCAGCCCGTCCACCCATTTGATGTTCTGCTCGCCCACCACGCCGGGCACCATGAGCCGCGCCGGGTATCCGTGGTTGTTGTTGAGGCGGACGCCGTTGATGTGCGTCACCAGCAGCGCACCGGCGGCGAGCATGTGCGCCCGCTCGTGGTCCCAGTGGTAGCCACTGGTGCTGCGCACCACCACGTGCGTGAAATCGCTCCGCGCACCGGCCATGTGCAGCAGGGTGGCGATGGGAACACCCCGCCATGTGCGCACCGCGGTCCAGCCGTCGACACAGTTGATCGGGTAGGTGTGGTCCTCGCTGGGAAGGGCCAGCAGCTGGGACTCGGTCAGCTCGAGGGGGCTGCTGACCAGGCCGGTGACGCGCAGTCGCCACTGCTGGACGTCGACGACTTGCGGACCACCCTCGTAGTTCATCACCGGGAAGTCCATCGGGTCGGGTCCCGTTTTCTGCGGCTCCAACCACGCCAGCAGCGGCGTGGGCCACGACGATGCCCCTGCCCCCAGTGCCAGGCCGAAGAGGATGCCCCCGCCGACGACGGCGCGGCGCGTGACCGCGCCCCTTGGTGACCCGACCGCGTCGGGGATGGACGCGGCCGGCATACCGGCCAGGTCCGCGGCCGCTTCTCGGTGCGCCTGACGGACGTGCAGCAGGATGTGGATGGCGACCGCGCTGACGAACGTGAAGGCGGCCACGTTGTGGATCGCCGTCCACGCCAGTCCGAACTGGTTCTGGTAGCTCCACATTTCGACACCGCTGGCGATGAGGATGATCGCGGAGCCGATCAAGACCGGTGCGATCACGCGCTGCACCGGCGCCGGCGGTCCGGCCTGGTGGTACGCCTTGTCGCGGGTGTAGTACCTGCCGAACCGGTACCCGGTGCTTGCCAGCTTGATCGCGATCAGCGGCATCAGCATGAAGCCGACGAAGAAGTGCACCGGGCGGACGACGTCGTACAACGGACCGACCGGCAGAGTGACGTTGTCGACCAGGAGAGCGAAGAAAACAGCGCTCAGCACCTCGAGAGTGATGAGTGCCAGCAGGACCACGCCTGTCATCGAGGTCAGGCGGGTGTTGCCTGCGACCCCGGCTGTCTGTCGGGTCCCCGGGCTGTCTGTGGTACTCACCGTTGTTTCACCAGGATGGACGAGGCGGGCACGGTCGAGGCGCCCCCTGCTGCCAGGGGGCGCCTCGCCTTGCTGTGGGTCGAGGCGAACTACTTGGCGGCTGCGGTGGCGATGATATGCACGACACCGAGTGGGATGCCCTGCTTGAAGAGCGTAACCCCGAAGGTTGAGTTCAGCGCGCTGGCGGCGGTTGCCGACAGCACCGCCACGGTTCCGTCGAGGTGGATGTTGCCCATCGAGTCGGTGGTCATCTGCACCTTGCTGCCCTGGAGGTCGAGCAGTGGCACCACCGCGCCCGAACCACCGACGGTGGCGTAGAGCTCGGAGTTGCCGGGGTTGACCATGAAGTCGGTGACGGTCAGCGACTTGCCACCGGCCGAGAAGGTGAGGCCGCCACTGTGGCTGAGCAGGCCGCGGATGAACGGCAGGCTGCTCTGCGGGTACACGGCCACATAGCCGTTGGTGATCGGGAAGGTCACGGAGAGGCCTCCGCCGCTGGTCGACGCAGTGGCGGGCGCGACGGGGGTGACGGTGACGCCGTTCTGCTGCAGCACCGCCGCGGTGGACGCGTTGACGTCAACCGTGGTGCTCGTGCCGGAAAGCTGCTCGACCTGCGCGGTTGCCACTCGACCGGGATCGGCAGTGCCGGTGGCGGTGATGTGCACCACACCGACCACGATGCCCTGCTTGAACAGGGAGACGCCGAACGTGCTGTTGAGAGCGCTGGCCGCGGTCTGCGAGAGGCTCGCCACGGTGCCGTCGAGGTGAACGTTGCCGGACGCGTCGGTGGTCACTGCCACCTTGCTGCCGTTGAGGTCGAGCAGCGGCACGCCCGCGCCGCCCACGGTGGCGGTCAGCGTCGAGGTACCGGGGTTGACCACGAAGTCGGTGGCGGTCAGCGACTTGCCACCGGCCGAGAAGGTCAGTCCGCCACTGTGGCTGATCAGTCCGCGGACGAACGGGAGGTCGTTGCTGGGGTAGATGGCCGCGTATCCCGAAGTGATCGGGAAGCTGACCTCGATGGTGCCGTTGACCATCGCGGCGGTGGCGGGGGCGACCGGCGTGACGGTGACACCGTTCTGCTGCAGGATCGCAGCCGTGGCCGGGTCGATATCGACCTTGGTGCCGGCCCCGGTGAGGTTCTGGATTGCTGCCGTCGGCGCCGCGGGCACCGCGGCCGGGGTACCGGCGCTCTTCGAGTCGGTCGTCGTGGTCGTGCTGCCGCATGCGGCCAGTATCAGGACGGTCCCGGCCATTGCCGCAGTCCCGAGTGAGAGTCGTCGTCGCGATCGGATCATCGTGTGTCTCCTGAAAGTCGCCCCGAAGGTGCGATGCATGGTGATGTGAGTGAATACGCGCCGCATCGCCCACCGGATCACTACCGGCCCCTCGGGGTGCCCGTGGTGCCATTCGCTGGTGTGGCGGAAAACCAGGCAGGCGTTGTGGCCGCCGAACCCGAACGCCGTCGACATGGCGACGTCCACATCGACCGCGCGTCCGACCAGCGGCACGCAGTCGAGGTCGCAGCCCGGCGCGGCATGCTCGAGGTTGATCGTCGGCGAAACGAAACCGTCACGCATGGCAAGAACGCAGACGATCGACTCGAAAGCCCGGGCGGCCCAGGCGCTGACCACGGCCGGGTAGAGTCCCGCCGATGGACGTGGCCGGCCGAGTGGTGGTGGTGACGGGCGGAGGCAGCGGGATCGGTGCCGCGCTGTGCAGGGCCTTTGCCCGGGACGGCGCCGGCCACGTCGTGGTGGCCGACCGCGACGCCACGGCCGCTGCCTCGGTCGCCGAGAGTGTGGGCGGCACCGCGGCGATGGTGGACGTCACCGTGGAAGCGGACGTGCGAGCCTTGGTCGACCGCACCGTCGAGCGGCACGGCCGCATCGACATCTACTTCTCGAACGCCGGCGTGGCGTTCGGTGGCGGCGCCGAGGCCTCGGATGAGGCGTGGGACACCAGCTGGCGGGTACATGTCATGGCCCACGTGTTCGCCGCCCGCGCCCTGCTGCCCGCCATGCTCGACCGCGGCGAGGGATACATCGTCGGCACCGTCTCCGCCGCCGGCCTCCTCAACCACGTGCTGTCCGCGCCGTACGCGGCCACCAAGGCGGCCGGCCTGTCATTCCTCGAGTGGCTGTCGATCGCTCACGGCCCCCAGGGCCTCCGCGTCTCCGCGCTCTGCCCCCAGGGCGTCAGGACGCCCATGCTCGAGCGCTCGGTGGACGGGTTCCTCGCCCAGGGAGCGATGGAGCCCGACGAGGTCGCCACCTTCGTCATCAACGCTTTGGCCGATGAGCGCTTCCTGGTGCTCCCGCACGCCGAAGTCCGCATCCACATGGAGCGCCGTGGTGCCGACCACGAGCGCTGGCTGGGCGGGATGCGCCGTCTGCGCGCGCTCGCCCTGGCCGCGTCTTCCGCCCAGCAGCCGCCGTCGACCTAGAGGCCCGACACCCTCCCGCCACAACTCGCCACTGGCGCTCTCATTGCACGTCGCGGCGCACGCTGAGCACCCAGCCGACGGTCGCGAAGACGAGTCCCCAGCCGAGCAGCACCAGCGCTCCCTGCCACGGTGTCAGCACTTGAAGAC
Source organism: Candidatus Dormiibacterota bacterium (assembly GCA_030854305.1). Lineage (GTDB taxonomy): Bacteria > Chloroflexota > Dormibacteria > Aeolococcales > Aeolococcaceae > Aeolococcus. The sequence continues at coordinate 1,807 of JALYTM010000122.1, read as the reverse complement.
CGTTGCGGGAGGTCCCGTACTCGGTGAGGGCGCCCGCCGCCGCCCCGGGCAGGAACCTGTACGCCTCCTTGATCACCGGCACGATCCCCACCAGCGGCTCGATGACGAACAGGTATGCGAGGGTGCCGATCACCGCCGCGATCTGGTTGCGCAACAGCACCCCCACACCGAGCCCGACCACCGTGTACACGGCCACCGCGGCGGCGCCGCCGACCAAAACCAGCAGCACGCTGTCGGCGGTCCACCCGATGGTGATGCTCTTGGCGCTCAGCCACGGGACGGCGATGGCGATGGTGATGGCGACGCAGCAGATGCCGTAGATGAGGCCAACTCCCAGCGCCACCACGATCTTGGCCAGGATCACCCGGCCGCGTCGCGGCTCGAAGAGGAACGTCGGCCGTGACGTGAAGTGCCGGTACTCGGTGGTGATCAGGAGGATGCCGACGATCACCGAGAAGATGTAGCCGCTCGCGGACGAGGCGAAGATCGCCTGCTGCGTGGTCGGAGTGTCGAGCGGTGGTTGGGTGCTGCGAGCCACGCCGTTGCTGGCGATCTGGGCGACCACCGCCACCGACGCGAAGGCCATCGCGCCGAGCAGCATGCCCCACCACAGCTTGATGGTGAAGATCTTCCGCCACTCCGAGCGCAGCAGCGCGGTCACGGCCGCGGCCCCGGCAGCGGCGGCGCCGCCGTCGACACCGTCGGTGCGGTGGCGTCGGCAGCCGGGGCTGAGTCGGCGGTCAGCTCCAGGAAGATCTGTTCAAGGTTAGAACGTCCCGGCTGCAGCTGGTGAAGCTCCACCCCGGCACGCCATGCGGCATGACCGACGGCCGCGGCGTCGGCGCCGGTCACCTCAAGGGACCCGTCTGGGAGCACGTTCACGGTGCCCCCGATCGGCCGGACCGCCTCGGCCAAGGAGTCCGGCGTGGGCGTGCGTGCCAGAACCGTCCGTTCGCGGTCGGAGCCGATCTCGTCGAGCGTCCCTTCCCGGACCAGCCGTCCGCGGGCGATGATCACCACGCGGTCGACCGTCTGCTCCACCTCGGACAGCAGGTGGCTCGACACCAGCACCGTGCAGCCGCGCTCGTCGGCGAGATGGCGCATCAGGCGGCGCAGCCAGAGGATGCCCTCGGGGTCGAGGCCGTTGGCGGGTTCGTCGAGGATCAGCACCCGCGGGTCGGCGAGCAGGGCGGTGGCCAGCCCGAGGCGCTGGCGCATCCCGAGGGAGTAGCCCCGCACCGGGCGGGCGGCTGCGGCGGTGAGCCCGACCGTCTCCAACACCTCGTCGGCGCGGCGATCGGGCAGCCCGCCTGCCGCGCAGTACACACGCAGATGGTTGCGTGCGGTGCGGCCGGGGTGGTAGCTGGTGGCCTCGAGCACGGCTCCGACCATGTGCGAGGGATGGGGGATCTCGGAGTACCGGAGCCCGCCGATGGTGGCAGTCCCCGCGGTCGCGGCCGCCAGGCCGAGGAGGACCCGCAGCGTGGTGGTCTTGCCGGCGCCGTTGGGGCCGAGGAAGCCGGTCACCGACCCCGGCTCCACGGTGAAGCTCAGGTCCTGCACGGCCGCGGTGGACCCGAATACCTTCGACAGGCCCGACACCACGATGCGGCTCTCCTCCGGCACGACGCCTACTCTAGTCGCGCGCTATCGTGTGTGGCGAAGGCTGGCGGCCTCGGTCCGCCCGGTCGCCGGCAGGCGGAGGAGACAGTCGTGAGAAGCGGAAGGTACACAGTCGGTGCCGCCGACGGCACCTTGCGCATCCGCACGCGTCGCCAGGGTGCCCCCGCCCGCGCCGGCCACGACC
>JALYTM010000121.1:2883-5634 GCA_030854305.1 Candidatus Dormiibacterota bacterium | reverse complement strand
GTCCAAGCCGTCGCCCAAGGGTCGCTCCGGCCGCCGCTGAGCGGACGCGGCGGCTACCTGGTGGTGGCCAGCGAGGCACAGCGCACCGCGGCTGTCAAGCGAGTCGGTGACCCGCCGCCACGCTCAGCCGTCCGCCCCCGGTTCGCCGTACACGCCTCGATACCGTGGTGGCAGCAGGGCGGCCACGCGCTGCCCCATCTCGTCGGCGATCGCCGCGTCGTCGCGACGCCCATCGAGCTGCATTGCGAACGGTGCCCCGAAGCGCATTGTCACGGGGATGCGCCGGCGCACCGGGATCGAGCGTCGTCGCGCGTGCTCGGTCCCCCACACCGCCACCGGTTGGACAGTCGCGCCGCTGCGTCGGACCAGGAAGCCGGCGCCGGGCTCGGCTTGCTGCATGGTGGCCGTCGGTGACCGCGTGCCCTCGAGAAACACCAGCAGGCGACCCTTGCGACGGAGCACGCTGAGCGCGCGCGTCACCGCGCGTCGATCCGGTGCGGAGCGGTCAACCGGGATGCAGTTGCAGCCCGCGAACCACCACGCGGTCAAGGGATTGCCGGACAGCTCGCGCTTGGCCATCGCAAAGAGCGTGCGCGGGAAGAACGCGCCGAAGAGCATCGGGTCGAGGTTGCTGATGTGGTTGCACACCACCACCAACGGGCCATCTGCGGGTACGTTCTCGCGCCCTTCGATGCGAACCTTTAGCACCAGGCGCAGGAACATGCGACCGAGCACCGAGGACACGCGGTAACGCATCGGCCGCTGATCGTCGTCGCGCACAGGGAACCTGGCGGGAAAGCCCTTGATCGCATCGGTCATGCGCCGATGGTGGCGGAGAGGGCATCGGTGACGCCACCTACAATCCCGCGGGGCCCCTTTAGCTCAACGGCAGAGCAGCCGGCTTTTAACCGGTTGATGGAGGTTCGATTCCTCCAAGGGGCAATCGACGTGAGCGAGAGGTGAGATGACGGAGCCGATCACGCCGGGCGGACGGTTCGACGACCCGCAAGCCTGGGAGGCGGCGGCGGCGGACGGGCCGCACATCTGGCGCACGCTCGGGTACCGGCGAACCGACTGGCGACCGGGGTCGACGACCATTGAATGGCTTGCCACTCCGGAGTATTCCTTCCCCACCGCCCACGGCCAGGTGGTCCAGGGTGGCCTCGTCACCGCGCTGCTCGACGCCGCCATGGGCGGTGCCTGCTGGACGGTCCTCGACAACGACCAGGTGTTCCTGACCGCCGACCTGCGTGTGGAGTTCCTGCGCGTCTCCAACCCAGGGCTGCTCAGTGCCACCGGCACGGTGGTGCGCCGCACGCGTCGGGTCGTGTTCTGCGCAGCCGAGATGCGCTCGTCCGCCGGCGAACTGCTGGCCGCGAGCCGCTGCACGCAGGTGGTGCTTCCCGACTCGGGGTCATTCGGGCGGTTCGGGGCAGCGGACCAGTCGGGGGCTCCGCCGGAGGATGCCCGTGGCTGAACCGCGCACGCTGGCACACCTCGCCGACGAGTCGTTCGCGCGCATCCCTGACCACGACGCCGTGGTCTTCGAGGCACAGACGATACGGTCCGCACAGTTGCGCGACCGCAGCCGTCGCATGGCCGGCGGACTCGGCCACCTCGGCGTCGCCCCCGGTGACCGCGTGGTGGTGCTGATGGCCAACTGCCCCGAGGTACTGGTGACATACCACGCGTTGTGGCGCACCGGGGCCGTGGTCACTCCCGTCGTGTTCCTGGTCACCGCCTCCGAACTCGCCCACATCCTCGTCGACTCCGGTGCCGTCGCGGTGGTGACCACCGCCGAGCTGCTGGGCACTGTCGTCGAAGCGGCGCGCGCCTCCACAGGCCTCCGGCACATCGTCGTCGCCGGGGAGGGCACGGCGGACGGTCGCGACTTCGCCGGGCGGGTGGTGCCGTTCGCCGACCTCGAGTCCGCGCCGGCCGCCCCGCTGGTTGCGCGCGCCGAGGCCGACCTGGCGGCGCTGATGTACACGGGTGGCACCACCGGCCGCGCCAAGGGGGTGCCGTTGACCCACGCCAACCTCTGGTGGTGCGGCCGCAGCTCCTGGGCCGCCTCGAACGTGCCCGGGCTGACCCGGACCATCGTGCCGCTGCCGCTGTCCCACGCGTACGGGATGATCGTGACCATCGTCGGCATGCACGCCGACGAGCCCGGCACGGCGATCATCCAGCGCTGGTTCGACGCGGCCGAGTGGGTGCGCCTCTGCGAGGAACACGGTGCCCAGCGATCGGTCCTTGTCCCGACCATGGTGCAGATGTTGCTGGCGCAACCGCTTGAGGATGCACGGCTGGACTCGCTGCGATACCTCAACAGCGGGGCGGCACCGCTGCCCGTCGACGTCCTCCGCGAGTTCGAGCGCCGCGTCCCCTCGTGCCAGGTGCTCGAAGGCTACGGCTGCACGGAGACCTCCGCGGTCATCTCCTCCAACCCGCCGGGCCGCCGCCGTGTCGGCAGCGTCGGGCTTCCGCTGGACATCTGCGACGTGCGTATCGTCGATGACGAGGACGTGGCGCGGACCGCTGGAGTGGACGGCGAGATCTGCGTCCGCGGGCCCGGCGTGATGGCGGCCTACTGGAACGCGCCGGAAGAGAGTGCGACGGCTCTTCGCGGAGGCTGGCTGCACACCGGCGACATCGGCCACCTCGACGACGACGGCTACCTCCACGTGGTCGAGCGCAAGAAGGACCTGATCCTGCGCGGTGGTTTCAACGTCTTTCCGCGGGACGTCGAAG
>JALYTM010000121.1:0-2873 GCA_030854305.1 Candidatus Dormiibacterota bacterium | reverse complement strand
CGTCGAAGATGCACTGACCGCGCACCCGGATGTGGCCATGGCCGGCGTTGTCGGCAGACCCGATCCCCGGCTCGGTGAAGAGGTGGTGGCGTTTGTGAGCCTCCGTGCCGGCGCGAGCGTGGACACCGCCGACCTTGTCGCCTTCGCGCGCTCCCGCCTGTCAGTCACCAAGGTCCCTCGCGAGGTGCACATCCTCGCCCGACTCCCCCTGACCAGCGTCGGCAAGCTCGACCGCAAGGCACTTCGTGTGCTCCTCGCGGGTGACCCCGCGCGAGACGGAGTGGTGAGGTAGGCTGCCGCGCGTGGATCTCAGCCTGACGCCCGGCGAGCTGGCATTCCGCGACCAGGTGCGCGCCTGGCTGGCGGCGCATCCCGCCGGGCCCGAGCCGGACAGCACCGAGGAGGTCGTGGACTTCCGGTTGCGCTGGCAGCGCACGCTGTTCGATGCCGGTTACGTCGGTATTGCGTGGCCGCCGGAGCACGGCGGTCGAGGTGCGACCCTGATGGAGCAGGCGATCTTCAACGAGGAGCTGGTGCGAGCCAAGGCGCCGCCGCCGGCCAACATCATCGGGCTGGTGATGGGCGGCCCGGTCATCATCACTCACGGGACCGACCAGCAGCGAGCACGGTTCCTCGCGCCCATCCTCAGCGGCGAGGAGGTGTGGTGCCAGGGCTTCAGCGAGCCCAACGCGGGCAGTGACCTCGCCGCCGTGACCACTCGCGCCGTGCACGAGCACGGCGCTTGGCGGGTGAACGGACAGAAGGTGTGGACGTCGTTCGCACATCGAGCGCGCTGGTGCATCCTGCTGGCCCGCAGCGGGGAGGCGACCGGCCATCGCGACCTCACGTTCTTCATCTGCGACATGCATCAGCCCGGCGTCGAGGTGCGGCCCCTTCGGCAGGCGACCGGTGACTCGGAGTTCAATGAGATCTTCTTCACCGACGCGACCGTCCCCGACGAGAATGTCGTCGGTGCCGTCGGTGACGGGTGGAGCGTTGCCATCGCCACGCTGATGTTCGAGCGCGCCGGTCTCAGTGCGTCGTCAGCCTTGGCGATCTCGATGCAGCTCGACGAGCTGGGCGAGCTGATCAGAGCCCGCGGGCGCCAGGACGACCTCACGCTTCGGCGTCGCCTCAGCGAGCTGGTGGTGGCCACCGAGACGATGCGGCTGAACGGGTACCGCGGTCTCTCGCGGGTGATCGAGCGCGGCGTTCCCGGGCCCGAGGGTTCACTGGCCAAGATCCAGTGGGCGGATATCAACCAGCGCCTCGGCGAACTGGCGATGGACGTGCTGGGCGCCGACGCTCTGGCGTTCGACACTGTGTGGTCGCGACGGATGCTGCGCGCTCGCGCCAACTCCATCGAAGGCGGCACCACCGAGATCCAGCGCAACATCATCGCCGAGCGTGTCCTCGGCCTTCCCAGGATGCGCTGACCGCGATGCGGTTCGACCTCACCGACGAGCAGCGGGCGGTGCGAGACGCCATCGACGAGCTGTGCCGCACACAGTGGGACCACGTTGCGCTGCGTCGGTACGTGGGCGGTGAGGACGACGGTGCATCGCTGTGGCGCGCTCTCGCTGCGGCGGGGTGGACCGGTGCCGCGCTCGCCGACGAGCACGGCGGCCAGGCACTCGGCGCGGTGGAGCTGTCGCTGGTCTGCGAGGGACTGGGGCGCGCTCTCACGCCGGGCATGTTCTTCGGCAACACCGCGGCGGCGCTGCTGGTCGAGGCCGTCGGGACGGACGAGCAGCGAGCACGCTGGCTGCCCGGCTTCGCCACCGGGGATGCGCGGGGTGCGCTCGGTATCGAGTACCCCGACGGTGGCGTCGTCGCGTACGGCGCGGACGGTGCCGCCGCGGTGGTGGTGCTGTCCCCGGCGGGGGCGTCGATCGCCATGGCAGAGGACGTCCGCCTCGAGCCGCGTGACGGCCTCGACCTCACCAGGCGCCTGTCGCGCGTCGTTGTGGAGCGCGCCGAGTGCCTCGGTGGTGACACCTCGGCGACCGTCGATCGTCTCGAGGTGGCCCTCAGCGCAGAGCTGGTCGGCGTGGCCGGCCGCGCAATGGACCTCGCCGTGTCATACGCCAAGACCCGTGAGCAGTTCGGCCGTCCGATCGGCTCGTACCAGGCGGTGTCGCACCGCTGCGCCGACATGCTCCTCGACGTCGAAAGCGCGCGGTCGGCGGTACTGTTCGCCGCGTGGACAGCGGACAACGATCCCGCCGCGCTGCCGTTCGCCTCGTCGGTCGCCAAGGTGGCGGCGGCGCAGGGCGCATGGCGTGTCACCACGGCGGCCATCCAGGTCCACGGGGGCATCGGGTTCACCTGGGAGCATGACTGCCACCTGCTGTTGCGACGAGCGGCCACCTCCGGGCGACTCCTGGGCGACGTCGGCGCGCACCTCGACCGCGTGGCCTCGGTTCGAGGGTTCGCCTAGCTCACACCGCGGTGACGGACCAGCGCAACGCCGCCGCGCTCGGCAACTCTGCCTCGTCGAGGTACCGGCGCAGACCGTCGACGATCCCCGGGGCGGCCAAAGGGGTGACGAAGCTGGCCGTGCCCACCTGCACCGCGTCGGCGCCCGCGACCAGGAAGTCGACCGCATCGCCAGCGTCCATGATGCCGCCGACACCGACCACGGGGATCCGCACCGCCGCACGCACAGCCGCCACCGCCGCGAGCGCCAGGGGCTTGATCGCCGGGCCGCTCAAGCCGCCCGTCCCGGCGCCGGGCAGAACCGGCCGGCGGGAGTGGCGGTGGATCTTCATGCCCACGAAGGTGTTCACCGCGGAGACGGCGTCGGCCCCCGCGGATTCCACCGCGGCCGCGGTGGCGGCGATGTCGGTGACGTTGGGGCTCAGCTTCACGAT
>JALYTM010000120.1 GCA_030854305.1 Candidatus Dormiibacterota bacterium | reverse complement strand
CGGTGCGGCTGGGCGCCGGGATCTTCGTCGCGACCGAGGTGCTCGACCGCGCGGGTGTGCTGCCCGAGACCGAGGGCGATGGGCTGCTCGGCGATGACCTCGAGGAGAGCGCCGAGCGCATGGCCAAGATCCGCGACTGGGTCAACGAGCTGAACCTGCCCGACCTCGGCGGCGACAGCCCGCGCCCGGGGAACTAAGCCTCAGCGGCCGGTCGCGCCGACCACCTCTCCGCAGATCTGCACGTACTGCGCCAGGTGCCGCGACCCGAGGAAGTGCTGCTGCACGCGAGCGTGCGCGTTCCGGCCCATGGCCGCCGCCCTCGCGCCGTCCAGCAGCACGCCGCACACCGCCTCCCCGAATGCGACCGGATCGTGGGGGTCGTCGAGCAGGATGCCGCTGACCCCGTCGTCGATCTGGTCCTGGATCCCGCCGACGCGGCTCGCCACCACCGGGCGCGTCTTCCACATCGCCTCGGCCACGGTCAGGCCGAAGCCTTCCCCGACGCTCTTCTGGACAACTACCTGCGCCCGTCGTTGCAGGGCGTTGACCATGGCCGCGTTCTCCCGGTCGTCGTCCATGGGGAGGCAGGCGAGATGGACTCTCGCCTTGAGGGCGTCGTCGAGGCTGTTCCACCGCAGCGCCACCTCCTCGTAGGCCGCCGCTCCCTCGGGGTCGTCGGAGACTTCAGCGACGCTCGGACCGGCGAGCACCAGGTGCGCGCCGCCGTTGCCCGCCACGTTGCCGATAAAGCCCTCGAGCACGCCGAGCGGGTCCTTGAGGCGGTCCCAGCGTGAGACCTGCACGACCAGCGGCGTCTCGGTGCCGATGCGCGATGCCTCGACCATGGCGGCTCGGTGCCGCACATGGGCGATGCTGCCGTCGGCGCGCGTGTAGGTGGCCGGCTCGCGGCCGCCGTCGTCCATGATCCCGGCCGCCTCAAGGATGGCCTGGATGGAGGCGACGTCCATCTCAAAGTTCTTGGACGAGAAGGGGTCGATGGACGGGGCCACCACGCGGATGCGGTCGTCGTCCAGGCCGTCCCATGCAAAACCGCGGCGCGAGAAGATACAGATGTCGGCTGGGCGCACATAGGGCAGAAGGAAGGACCACGTGTCGCGAGCGGCGTCGTTGGGCGTGTCAATGCCCACGTGGCAGCGCCAGATCACACCGGCTCCGGTGGCCGTCAGCAGAGGGACCAGCCCCGCGGTCTGCGGGTCGTGAAGGATGACGACGTCGTCGGGGCGCACTCGCTCGGCGATCCAGGCTGCCTGGGGAGCGAGGGCGGCCTCGTAGTGGCGCCTGTCGTCCTCTCCCAGGCGCTTGCCGTCACCGGGTGCGCCGTGGAGTCGGTTGTGGATGCGCTTGGTGATCGTGAAGAAGCCGTCGTCACCTCCGATGACGAGCCAGCGAGTATCCACACCGGCGCCTCGCGCGTACGGAAGCATCGAGCTGAGCATCTCCGCGACCCCGCCCCCCTGGGCCGTTGAGTTCACGTTCCAGACGGTGCGTCCGTGGAGTGTTGCGCGGCCCTCGGCGACCGCCTCGCGGAGCAAGGACATCTGCTCCGCGGTGAGCACTGCGCTGAACCGCTCGGGGTTGACCGCACCGATGTCGACCTCGGTGACGTCAGGCATGCTACGCGAACCCCCTGATCATGTCGGTGACGGTGAGGGTACCGCCGGCGGGGAGCGCGTGGCGGTCGCTCCCGGCCACCCCACGGCGTGGCACAGTTGTCGAACGCGGGCCGGGGTGGCGGAACGGTAGACGCAGCGGTCTCAAAAACCGCCGGAGGCAACTCCGTGAGGGTTCGACTCCCTCTCCCGGCACGCTGGATCTGTATTCAGAAACAGCGCGACAGTCGGATTCGACACGCCTTGACGACGGCCGTGTAGGCCCCTGCTGTACCCCTACTGGGTTGCGTCTGCGTGTCCGGGATGGTGCGGCACCCCGGGGGAACGCGACTGACGATTGCTGCCGCCGCCAAGGGTATTGGGGGGCGAACGGCCCTAGACCCGGGCGTTGCCCAGGTGCACGCTGGAGGCAGCTCCAAACGTCACCCTGAAGCGAGATACCGTGATGAGACGCCGTGCTGTACTTGCCGTCCCCGCTGCCGTGGGTGGGACATCGCGGGCGTCCTTGTGTCTCCGCCGCCCCTCGCAGCATCGTTGGGGAACCATCGCGGAGCACGTCGCCAGGCTCACAGTCCTATGAACGCGAGGATCAACGCGACCGGGCCCTCACTACGGCTGATCAGCCTCTTCGTTGCGACCGTGGTCGTCGGGACCGCAGCGGTTGTCGTGGCTATCCACGCAATCAGTGGCTCATGGGCCACCGGCGGAGTTGCCGGTGGAATCGCCGCCGTGATCACAGCCACCGTATACCCGCTGCTGGTTCGCCGACGCTGATCAGGCGCTCGCAGCCACCGATGATCGCGAATAGGCGCTGATCGGCTCCACGGGTACGACGATGATGGGTCTCCTTGATGGAACAACGCCAGGGGACCGTCGTCGATCAGCGCCGGCAACCGGTCCCTCCGCCGGGGGCGTTCGGCGCGGCACGAGCCAGTTGCTGTCAACTGTGGCGGCTACGGTAGCCATATAGGCTCCCTACCGGCTCGTCACGGGACAGGCAGCCGGCAACGCGGATGCGGCGACCTACTTCTTCGGCGGCAGGGTGCGCGCGTAGGCGACGCCTCTGCCTACCCATTGCTCCAGCTGGTGTTTGGTGCGCACGCCGTCAGCGTCGATGCGCAACCACCCGGCCAACTCGCGTCCACGCATGACCGCGACCTCTGCGTGCGGCCGCTTGCCGAGCTCTGTGTCCGAAGGATCCACACGGAGAAGGAGCCCGCCTTGGCCGCTGACGCTGACTGCCATGTTGCCATTGACCAGGAATGCCAGCCCACCGAACATGCGCTTTCCGGTCACCCCGGCCTCCGCATGGAGGGCGTCGCGCACGCGCGCCGCGAGGTCCTCGTCAAAGGCCATCGGGAACAACCTGCGATGCCGACCTCGGGGCCAGCCAGTAGTCGAGCCACTGCTCCTGGATCGCACCGACTCGGCCGTACAGAGACTGCGCACGGTGGTTGTCCGGCGCCGTCTGCCAGACCAATCGCTCAGCGCCGAGGTCGCGACACTCCGCGCGACACGCCTCGATCAGTGCAGCGCCGACGCCGCGGCCGCGTGCACTCTCCACCACGAACAGGTCGTTCATGACGCCGACGCGAGCGGCGATGCTCGTCTCCCAGCTCCAGAACAGCGTTGCGAAGCCAAGGTCGACGTCGCCATCGGTCGCCAGGAGCTGTCTCCCCTCCCGGTCGGGGTCGGCGATGAGTGCCCGGGACAAAGCCGACAACGCCGCATCGCTCGGAGCGACGTCGTAGAAGTCGCAGTACGCGCGCATCAGCGGCAGTAACCGCGACAGCTGTGTCGGGGTCCGGACGACGGCGATGTCCATTGTCATCCTCCCAGCGTACCGGGCCAGATCCCGATAGAGCCCGTCACACCCCGCTGACGCTCCAGCCATGCCGAACGGGTGGATTGCGTCAAGCGATCCTCTTCGCCTACACTCGATCCGGGGAGGGGCGTCGACGACCCTCTGAGCTCGTTAGGGGGGATGCAGGGGTGAGAGGGGTTCGATTTCGCTGTCGACCGACGCCTCGGTGCCGCTCCGCCCCGGGCCGACCAGGCCATGGTGGTGCGCCTACGCGATGAGGTGGCCGAAGCCGGCGGACTTCCTCCTCCTCCTTCCGGACTGGGTGGAGATGCTCCGTCCCACCGCGCGCATCTGTTGTGGCTGAAGCACAGCGTCGACACCGTGCTGGCGGTCTCCGCGCTCCTGGTGCTGTCTCCCCTCCTGCTCGTCATCGCAGTCGTCGTCAAAGCTTCATCGCCGGGCCTGGTGCTCTTCCGGCAGCAGCGAATCGGCCGCGACGGGCGGCCTTTCGTGATGCTGAAGTTCCGCAGCATGCGCGAGGCGACGGCCGTGTCGCGCTTCGAACCTGCGATGGACGTGGCCCCCGGCGGTGTGGAAGGCATCGACAGGCGAACCCGGGTGGGCCGCTGGCTGCGCGCGTCGTCGCTCGACGAGCTGCCGCAGCTGGTCAACGTGGTCCGCCAGGAGATGAGCCTCGTCGGTCCGCGGCCGGAGCGGCCGCACTTCGTCGACCGCTTCCGCGAGGAGGTGGACGGGTACTCCCTGCGTCTTCGCGTACGACCTGGGATCACCGGCCTCGCCCAGGTGCGCGGACTCCGCGGGCCCACCTCGCTGAGCCGCCGCGTCGAGGCCGACAACGAGTACATCGAGTCGTGGTCGCTGTGGCGCGACGTGGTGGTTCTGTGGCTCACCGCGTGGACGGTGGTGGCGTTCCTCGGTCGCTCCAGCGACGAGCCACACCAGACGGAGATCGCCCTGGTCGGTCGCACCGCTGCTCACCGGCACCCCGACGCTGACCGCGTGGCAGAGGTGGAGCTGACCGGTGAGCGTGCGCTCGACGCCCCCTCAGTGACCGAAGGGGACGACGCCCCGGCCGCGGTCGCACGGGGCTGATCGCCGATGCGCCCCGTCGCACCCGAGGTGTCACTGACCGCCGATGAATCGACGGGAAGTCCGGAGCCGCGCCGTGTCCCCGGTTTCCTCAGTGTCGTGGTGGTGAGCCACAACGGCAGCCCCCTGCTGCAGGCGTGCCTCGAGTCGCTGGCGACCGATCCCGACCGCGGCCGGTACGAGGTGACGGTGGTTGACAACGCGTCGACGGACGGTGCCGCCGAGATGGTCCGGCGTGCGCATCCCGGCGTGCGCGTCATCGAGTCGGGCAGCAACCTCGGCTTCGCCCGCGCCGCCAACATCGGCATCCGCGACTCCACCGGTGAGTACATCCTGCTGCTCAACCCGGGCTCCGTGGTCCCGGCCGGCACCCTGCGTATATGCGTCGACGCGCTCGTACAGCGACCGGACGTCGGCATGCTCGGCTGCAAGCTGGTCCGCCCGGACGGGACGCTCGACCACGCGTGCAAGCGCAGCTTCCCCACACCGAGCTCGGCCCTGGTCCACATGTCGAAGCTTCCTCGACTGATGGGCGGCAACCAGCCCGGTTCGTACACCGCCGCTCACATCGACGAGGACGAAACCGGCCTGGTCGATGCAGTCAACGGCGCCTTCATGCTTGTGCGCCGCACAGCGCTCGACAGCGTCGGACTGCTCGATGAGCGCTACTGGATGTACGGCGAGGACCTGGACTGGTGCTTCCGCTTCTGGGCGGCGGGCTGGCCGGTGCTATACTGGCCCGGGGCAACTGTTCTCCATGTCAAGAGCGGGATCGCGGGCCGTCATCGTGCCTGGCGGACCAACCTGTCGTTCCATCGCGCCATGTGGCTGTTCTTCAGCCGCCACCAAGCCCGGAACTACTCTCCGTTGGTCAAATCCGCGGTGTGGACTGCGATCTGGCTGAAGCTGGCCGCGTCGGCGACGCGCAGTGCCACCGCGCGGTCCGTGCACCGGCTGCACGGACGCCGATGAGCCGTCCGCTCGCCATCGCCGTGTACGGCCCCGAGGGCTCGACGACCGCGCGCATGCTGAGCGACGCTGAGCGAGGCGGGCGCGTCGCGCGCATCGCCGTCAATGCTCGCGGTGCGCGCG
>JALYTM010000119.1 GCA_030854305.1 Candidatus Dormiibacterota bacterium | reverse complement strand
TGTCATGAGCTGCTACTGCCGCGGATCCTGTTCGGCGGGGTGGGCGGAGCGGAAGTTCCGGAGGGATTTGTCGCGGGGTTGGTGACGACCGTGCTGCGCGGCATCGAGCTGCGGTGACAAAGGGCAGCACCTAATGACCGACAAGTCCCACGAGCCTCTCACGCCTCGCCAGCGATCGCGAATCCTTGAACAGCTCGACAAGATGGTTGGTAAGGGGCAAATGACGGAGGAGGAGGCCGCTCGGTTGCGAGTTGCCTCTAGCGACGCCGAGTTCGACTCGGTCATCCGAGACGTCCGCGCGCGCCATGCCGGTCAACGAATAGATGCCGCGGTGCGGTCAGGAAGCATGTCCCAGCAAGAGGGGGATGACATCCTGGCCGGTGTCAAGCGAGGAGAACACTCGATGTCTTTCCGCACGCGTCTCCGCCAGCACTCTTCCGAAGGACGACACTCCTCCGACTGACCGACCTACCCCCAAGCGAGATGCGTGACGATGGTCCGGATAGAGCGGCCGCCCGGGTTGCTGACGTGGTCTGGGCCGACCGCGGACTGCAGAGCCGGCATTCCGACCTGGGGACGGTTGCCGTGGGTGGACAACCAGGTCACACTCATCACCCAGCTCAGCCAGCGCGCGAACTGCGACCCCCGATGTTGTGCCGCCGAACGCCGATATCCATGGACTCCTCGCGGCGCAGCAGGGCGTTGCCGCCAAGGGCGACCGCCACCAGCGGCCGCCCTTGGGCCTGCTTCTTCCTCACACCGCGGCCATCAGAGACAACGCCTTGCGGATCAAGGGTTCGAGCACACTGCTGAGCGTCGGCTCGCCGATCTCCTGCAGCGCGTACGTGACACGCCGGATCGGATGGCGCGTGTGGATGAGATGGCCCAGGTCGATCGGTGTCCCGGTGATGACGGCATCGCAATCGGTTGCCTCGATCGTCTGCTCGAGCTCGCGGAGCTGGACGTCCGAGTACCCCATGGCCGGGAGAACAGGACCGATGTTGGGGAACCTGCGGAACGTTTCCGCGATCGATCCCACGGCAAACGGCCGAGGGTCAATGCGCTCGGCAACGCCGGCAAGCTGACAGGCGACAGTCCCCGCGCCGAAGCTCATGCCACCGTGGGTCAGGGTCGGCCCATCCTCGACCACCAGCACCCGCTTGCCGAGGATTGATGGGCCGTCTTGGAGTTGGGTGGGCGATGCCGCGCGGATGACGGTCGCGTCGGGGTTGACCGCACGGACATTGGCGAGCACCTTCTCGACCAATTCCATTCCCGCGCTGTCGACCTTGTTGATCACCACAACGTCAGCCATGCGCAGGTTCGCTTCGCCGGGGTGATACATCAGCTCATGACCGGCACGCAGAGGATCGACGACGACGATCTGCAGCGTTGGCTTGAAGAAGGAGAAGTCGTTGTTGCCACCATCCCAGACGATGACGTCCGCCTCTGTCTCCGCCTGGGCCAGGATGTCGGCGTAGTCGACGCCGGCATACATGATCATGTGCTCGCGAACGGGGAGCTCGTACTCCTCGCGCTCCTCGATAGTCGGGTGCGAGGCATCGATGTCCGCGAGGGTGGCGAAGCGCTGGACACGCATCGCCTCGAGGTCGCCGTAGGGCATTGGGTGCCGCACCAGGGCGACCCGCAGCCCGGCGTCGTGCAGGATCCGTCCCACGCGCCGGCTCGTCTGGCTCTTCCCGGACCCGGTGCGCACTGCGCAGACGCTCACCACCGGCCTCCTGCTCGGCAGCATGGTTGCTTGCGGGCCGAGCAGCGTGAAGTTGACGCCGGCGGCGAGCACGATCGACGCTTTGTGCATCACGTCAAGGTGCGCCACGTCTGAGTACGCGAACACGACCTCGTCGACATGGTGTTCTGCGATGAGCGAGGAGAGCTGTTGCTCACTCCTGATGGGGATTCCGTCAGGGTACTGCGGGCCCGCGAGGCTCGCAGGGTACATGCGATCGTCGATGCCCGGGATCTGGGTGGCCGTGAATGCGACAACTTCCGTCTGTGGATCGTCGCGGTACACGACGTTGAAGTTGTGGAAGTCGCGACCCCCTGCTCCCATGATGATGACTCTCTTCGGCGTCATGTTCGGACTCCTATGCAACCGTTGACTTGTTCGTGAGTCGGTGGGTGAGCAGTGCGAAGAGAATGGCCTGCTCGGTCGGAAGGCGATTGGATGCCTGCTGGAAGACCCGCGAATGTTGACCGTCGATGACCTCGGCTGAGACCTCCTCGCCCCTGTGGGCGGGCAGGCAGTGCAGGAACACGGCGTCCGGCTTGGCTCTGCTCATCAAGGCCGCCGTTGCCTGGTAGCCGTGGAAGGCGGTGAGACGGGCGTCTCGCTCGGCGTCGTCAACGCCCATGGACAGCCAAACGTCCGTGTACACGGCATCGGCGCCGGACACCGCTTCGGCGGGATCATGGGTGAGGAGCACGTCGCTCCCCGCCGCGGCAGAGGCGCGTCGTGCGGCAGCTAGGACGCCGTCCTCGGGCTCGTATCCGGGCGGACAGGCGAGTGCGACATCGATACCGAGAATCGAGCACGCCTCGAGAAGGCTGGTCGCCACGTTGTCGCCATCACCGAGGAAGGCGATTCGTCGACCTCGGACCTCGCCCCAGAGCTGACGCATGGTGAGCAGGTCTCCGATCACCTGGCAGGGATGGTGTCCGTCAGTCAGAGCGTTGATCACCGGAATTGACGCCGCCGCCGCGAACCGACGCACATCGTCGTCGCTGAACGTGCGGATCACGAAGGCTCGCGCGTATCCGGCAACGACCCGGGCGGTGTCCTCAATCGTCTCCCCGCGATCGAGCTGGAGCTCGTGGGGCCCTACCGTAATAGGAGTTCCGCCCAACTGCGCGACCGCTGTCTCGAAGGACAGGCGGGTGCGGGTCGAGGGCTTGTTGAAATAGCACACCACCGTGTCCCCCCGCAGCAAGGCTGGAACGGCATGGGGATCGCTTCGGAACTCGGCAGCGATATCGAGGATGGTGAGCAAATTGGGTCGCCCCAGTTGGGCGATCGTCAGCAAGTCCTTGACGGCGTCGCCTGATTCCCCGTGGGTCAGGGCGCCGTCCCTGAAGAGGACGGAGAGCCGAGATCCCACTGTGGCACCCCGGCCGTGCGCCGCGCTCATGCCGCGGCCGGCTTCGACTCGCGTGCGGTCGACGGCGTCGCGACCAAGTCTGTGGTGATTGCCGCGGTCATGCCGAACCCTCCGTGCGTCCTGGGCCGCA
The DNA here is from genome assembly GCA_030854305.1 of Candidatus Dormiibacterota bacterium. Classification (GTDB taxonomy): domain Bacteria; phylum Chloroflexota; class Dormibacteria; order Aeolococcales; family Aeolococcaceae; genus Aeolococcus. Next base: position 2,405 of record JALYTM010000119.1, on the reverse strand, counting down.
GGTTCCATGTCGCGGCCTTGCCACACCGGGACTGGACCGGCGCCGGTGTAGCGCCAACCTCAGTGGATCACCAGCAGGAGGCGAGTGCCAAGGGCCGTACGTCCGCTGTGAACGGGCCGTCGGTCATCAAAAGACCTTCCCACCGGCAGCGAGGGACGCCTCGATGCGTCGCCACAGCACGACAACGCGCGTGGGGCACCTACACCCGCCTCGATAGATTGCCGGTCATTGGAGTTCGGCGACCCGTCGAGGGCGCAGCGAAAGCTCCGGAGCAGCTGTGTCGGAGCGACGGCAGCGTGCACCGGCGGCAGGTCGCGGAGCGCATGCACGACCCGCACCAGGGCCCGCGCACGCCAGACGTCGAAACCGCCGACGGCACTCAACCAGTGCGCCCCCGACCGCATCCCGAAGCCCGACCAAGCGTCCGAGTCGTCCAGATCCGCCGCCATGTCGGGCGAGCCGCGCGATGGCCGCGTGAAGGTGACCGGCCAACTCCCCCGATCTGCTCGTCCAGCGCGCCGTTCACGCGCACGTGGAACACAAGACCCTGCTTGTATTTGAGATCACGGTGGCCGAAAATCACGTTTGGATCGTTAGATTCGAGGTTCTGACATTCGGGGCTCGGGCAACCTGAAGGCTGCTGGTGTTCCGGGCGTACGACATGCACCCTCGCGTGCGCGGGAGCTTGGGAGAAATCACTTGCCGCATCGGCGCACCCAAGCCGCGACCGCCGGACGCAGCGCGCCCGCGCGGACGACCTACAGACGATACGGCTCTCAGCCGCGCCGATACTTGGCGACGGCGAGCGGCGCGAAGACTGCGATCAGCCCCACTGACCATAGCAGCGAGCGGATCACGAAGTACGAGGTGGGGTGCCCTAGGAGGGCCTCGGCGGACTGGCCCTCGGTGAGGGTGCGCACCGCGTTGGCCATCACAGTAATGGGCTGATTCTCGGCAAAGCCACGCATCCACGAGGGCATGGTCGCTACCGGGATGTACGCGGACGATACGAAGGTGAAGGGGAACACGATCAGCGCGAATCCCTGGGCGGCTTGCGCCGACCCAGCGACCATCCCGATGAGCACGAAGACCCACTCGAAGACGAATCCGAAGAGGACGACCAGCGCGGCGGCCGCCAGCGCCGCGCTCCAACTGCTATGCACTCGAAAGCCAACCAGGAAACCCATCGCGACCGTGATCGCCAATCCCCAGATCTGAATTGCCGTGTCGGCCAGGGCGCGACCGATGAGCACCGCACTACGCGGAATCGGCAGAGAACGCAAACGAGCGATGAGCCCGGCGCTCAGGTCCTCGGCCATGCCCGCCGAGGCGTACATGGCGGTGAAGAGCACGCCAGTGGTGATGAAGCCTGGCACCACGAAGTCGACATAGCTGATACCGCGGACGGCGATCGCGCCGCCGAAGACGTACCGGAAAATGAGCAGGAACATCGCGCCCTGCACGGTGCCGATCACAACGAGCTGCGGCGTCCGGACGAATTTGCGCAGCACTCGACGGGCAATCTGCCCGCTCGACACGAACAAGCCCGCGGCGTTGCCGTGCTGAGCTGCGCTGGCGATACTCATGCCACTTCCTCCCTGGGTGCGCCGGTGAGCGCGAGAAATGCTTCATCGAGACTCGGTTGTCGGACGGAGATCTCATCGATCGCGATGCCGGTGTCATCGAGCGGTCGAAGTGCCGCGAAGACGCGCTCGGTGTCGGCGCTCAGCGCGACACGGAGGCTGTGGGTCGATCGGTCGATGGTGGGCGGCCCGTCGCCGATGGCCGTCAATGTCGCCGCAACGCGGTCGAGTGCGGAGATATCGCGGACGCGCACCTCGACGACTTTCCGGCCGGCTCGGCGCTTCAGTTCACGAGGCGTTCCCGCCGCAACCACCCGACCGTGGTCGATGATGGCGATCTGTGAGGCCAGATGATCGGCCTCATCGAGGTTCTGCGTGGTGAGCAGCACGCCCGTTCCACTGGCGACCAGCGACCGGATGACGTCCCAGAGCTCGAGGCGACTCCGCGGATCGAGACCGGTGGTCGGTTCGTCGAGCAGGAGGAGTCGCGGATGGCCCACCAGGCTGGCGCCAAGGTCGAGGCGGCGGCGCATGCCGCCGGAATACGTGCGCACCAGCCGATCCGCGGCGTCGGTGAGGTCAATCTGCGCGAGGACCGCGCCGGCGTCACGCCGGGCTGCGGCCGCCGAGGCGCCGAAGAGGCGGGCAACCATATTCACGTTCTCTCGCCCTGTCATCGTCGGCTCGACCGCGGCAGACTGGCCGTGTTGGTGAGCAGGAATAGTGCGCAGTTCTGAGCACGAATAGTGCACAGGTCCTCGGGGGCGGTTAGGACCTGTTCGTGATCGGAAAAGAGGAAGTCCCTCCGGGCAAGCTGGGAGG